>JBKJNE010000218.1:0-2664 GCA_046596015.1 Alphaproteobacteria bacterium | reverse complement strand
CGGCACGCGGGTCGGATCGGGCTGCACCAGCGGCCATGGCATCTGCGGCGTAGGGCGCCTGTCGCCGCGCGGCCTCGTCGCGACCTGCATCTTCGTCGGGGTCGCCATGGTGACCGTGTTCGTCACCCGCCATATCATGGGGAGCTGATCATGGGACGTTTCCTCGTGCCGCTGCTGTGCGGCCTGATCTTCGGCGCCGGCCTTGCCGTCTCCGGCATGGTCAACCCGGCCAAGGTGCTGGGCTTCCTCGATGTGACCGGGCAATGGGATCCGAGCCTGCTGCTGGTGATGGGCGGCGGAGTCGCGGTGTTCGCCGCCGGCTTCCTGCTGGTAAAGCGTTCGTCCCGGCCGCTGCTGGCCGCGAAATTCGAGATCCCGACCCGCCGCGACATCGACCCAAAACTGGTCATCGGCGCGGCGTTGTTCGGCATCGGCTGGGGCCTTGCCGGGTTCTGCCCCGGCCCCGCCCTGACCAGCCTCGCCTTCGGGCTCACCAAGGTCTACGTGTTCGCCACCGCCATGGTGGCGGGAAGCCTGGCCTATGGGGTTTGGACCAGGATCAAGAACCAATAATTCTTGTCATTCCGGCGAAAGAGTGTGTGAAGAAACCCAATAAAACGCCGTCTTTCCCGCGCACGCGGGGATGACGAGAATTTGTTTTGAGATATTGATCTTTTACGTTCGAAAGCCGGGATGACAATTCACGAAGCCACCAGCGCGTCGGCACGGGCGACGAAATAGTAGAGGCCGCGCAGGCCGAACGCGTCGCGCAGGCCGTGCCGACGCAGGCCGGCCTTTTCGAGCACCTTGTGCGAGGCGGTGTTCTCCGGCCGGCTGACCGCGACGATCTCCTTCAGGCCCAGATCCTCGAAGCCGTGGCGCAGCAGGCGCCTGGTCGCCTCGGTCGCGAAGCCCCTGCCCCACGCCATGACCTTGAAGCCGTAGCCGACCTCGATGTCGTCGCTGCCGTCCAGATGGATGAGCACCACCCAACCGAGAAACTGGCCGGTGTCGCGCTCGGTCGCGATCCAGCGGCCCAGCGGACCGTCCATCTCCAGGGTTTCCAGGGTCAGTTCTTCGGATTCCTGCAGCGTCATGGCGCCGTAGCCGATGAACTCCATGACCTGAGGGTCCATGCTCATGGCCACGAGTTCGACCGTATCGCTTTCGGCCTGCGGGCGCAGGACCAAGCGTTCCGTCTCGAGCGTAGGTTTCATGGCCTCATTCAACCAGGTACCGCCAGGCGTCCGAACCATCCAACAGACGCCGTACCTTGCGGCGGTCGGCTTCCGAGAGAGCCGCCAACTTTTCGCGCATCACCTGCAGGCAGCGCGCGTGGTACTTCATCGGCTTCTGGGAATGGATCATGCCGCCGAGTACTTGTATCTGCAACCGTTCCTCGCCGGCCTCGATGGCGCGCAGGGTCGCGGCCAGATAGGGCAGATAGACCTCGCCCGCCAGCCACAGCAGCTCCTTCACCCCATCGCACAGCGGCGCGTCCGGCGCGATCCACCTGCCCTCGACGCCCGAGGCGTCGTCGATGATCGTCAGCCACGGCACCATGCGCCTGGACTGCTGGATCATCACCTTGAACGACGCCGGGTTCCAGAAGCACTGGTAGAGCTGGCCGTAGAAGCCGAAATCGCCCAGCGACGGCCGCGAGCCGAACAGGAAATTCTGGTCGCGCAGCACCAGGTCCCAGGCGCTGACGATGCGGCCGAACATGCTCTCGATCAGCGGCACGTTCTGCGGCTCGATGCCGGCGACGGGCCACAGCGGCACCTGCCAGTCACGGAACTTGTTGGCCGTCTCGCGCAACGCCTCGTCGCTTGATGGCCCCGTGCCTGGATAAAGCATCAGATGGGCGACGTAGTCGGTATCGCCGCCCTTGTCCTCGCCGACCCAGCGGTAGTGAAACATCATCTTGGTGCCCCACTCGTCGCCGAAGTCCTCCAGCAGATGGGCGAGGAAGGCGTGGGCCGGATCGTCCGGCAGGATCGAGCGCTCGCTGTGCCGCTCCTCCAGCAGATAGGCCATGGGACTGGAATCCACGTGCCAGACGTCGGCGGGCTCCTCCGGGAAGTGCACCTTGGGGATGATCGGCGGCTTGATGTGCTTGGTGCGCTCCTGGACCTCCTTCGTATTGAGGATCCAGTCGTGCGGCAGGCGCCGGTAACGCATGATCGCCCGCATCTTCACCGAAAACGGCGACGACAGCGAGCCGATGACCTGGTAGCGGCCGGTCATTTTTCCTCCCCTAATCTTTCCGGGGAGACAGTATGCATGGCGGCCGGAGTCGCGCCAGCCTCACGATACGAACGTTTACAGTCCCCTCGGCTTCGGTCCGCCCGTGGCCCAGTCCAGCAGCTCGACCGTATGCACGACCGGCACGGACGCACCGCCGCGAAGCTGGGTGATGCAGCCGATATTGCCGCTGGCGATGACCTGCGGCGCGGTGGCGGCGAGACGCTCCAGCTTGCGGTCGCGCAACTGTCCGGCGATCTCGTCCTGCAGCAGGCTGTAGGTGCCGGCCGAGCCGCAGCACAGATTGGCCTCCTTGGGCTCGACCACCTGGAAGCCAGCCTGGCGCAGCAGGTTGACCGGCTGCCGGGCGATTTTCTGGCCATGCTGGAGCGAGCAGGCAGACTGGTACGCCACCCGCAG
>JBKJNE010000150.1:0-5766 GCA_046596015.1 Alphaproteobacteria bacterium | reverse complement strand
GGCTTCGACTATTCGGACTTCACCGACGACCAGGTGTCGGACGTGCTGCAATACGACCTGTTCCCCAACGTCATCATGACCATCAAGCCCGAGGAGCTTTGGGTGATGCGGCCGCGGCCGCATCCGACCGATCCGGACAAGTGCTTCTTCGACAAATGGACGCTGCGCATCGACGTGCCGGCGGACAAGGCGCGCGGATTGAGCCTGGTGGGCGACCCGAAGATGGCGCCGAGCGACGCGGCGGAGCGGCCCGAGCACGCGGTGTTCACCCAGGAAGACGTGATCGCCGGTACCCATTCCATGACCATCACCATCGATCAGGACATCCACCTGCTGCGCGACATGCAGGCCGGGATGCACTCGCGCGGGTTCAGCCGGGCGTGGCTGAACGAGGACGAGGCGCGCGTGCAGCACTTCCACGACTGGCTCGACATCTGGCTGGATGGAAGCCCCATGCGCCGCCGGGATACCGCGGCCCGGGCGGCCGAATAGCGCCGCTTTTTCATCAAAAGCGAAACGAACTCCGCAACAATACCTTGGGGCAGTCCCAATCCCGCCACAGTTCGACGCGACAGTATGAGTGTTGGCCTCGTCAGTCGGGCCGCCGCACTCGGATCTGTAGCCCCCAAGCCCATTCCGATTGCAGCGGCCCGACGCTTATTTGGGGCCCGGCAATCTTCCTGACATTCCGAGGTATCAGCGCGGCTTGCGCCGTGGCTAACCTTGACGCGGCTTGCGCCGCAGCGGGCGGTCGCCCGAAGCGGTGCGGCTGTCGTCGCGCTTCGGGTTGAAGCGCTTCGGCCGGTCGGTGCCGGGCTTGCCGTTGGCCAGCTTGGGCTTGCCGAACGGCCGGCCGGTGCCAGCGGTCTTATCCCTGCCAGCGGGCTTATCCCTGAACGACTTCTCCGGACCGGCGTCCTGGCGGCTGGGCCGATGCGAGGGCTTCGACGGATCGCGCTCGAGGCGGGCCGGGGCGTCGGGCGCCGCGGCGGCGCGGTCGGGACGGGGACCCTGCTTCCACGGCTTGGGCGTGTAGCCGCCGCTCTTGCCGGGGCGGTCGTCGCGTGGGCGTTCGTGGCGCGGCTTGTCGCGGAAGGTTCTTTCCTGGACGGGTGCCGGACGTTCGGCGCGGGGCTCGGGCGCGGCGCGCTCGGTGTATTCGCGGCGGACCTTGGCATCGCGGCGCTTGGCGCCGTCCCAGCGCTCCTTCTTGCGGGCGGGCTTCTCGCCGCCATGCGGATCGAAGGACGTGCGTTCCTCGCGCTGGTATTCCACGCGGGGCGCTTCTTCGCGGGGGGCTTCGGGAGCGGCTTCGACCGCGACGGGTGCCGGCACGGGCGCCGGTGCGGGAGCAGGGGTGTCGATCCTGGTCTCCGCAACGGGCTCGGCCCGAATCTCTGCTACGGGTTCGGCTGCCTGGGCCGCGGGTTCGCGCCACTCACGCCGTTCGGGGCGGGGGCTGCGCTCCTCGCGCGGGGCGGGGGCCTCGGCGGGGTGGATGGTGAATTCCTTTTCCTCGGACTTGTCGAGGGCGGCCCTGAAGCGGTCGGCCACGTCCCTGGAAATCTCGAACTTGGTTTCGCGGTCGAAGATTCGGATGGCGCCGATGTCGCGCTTGGTGACGTGGCCGAGGCGGCAGAGCAGCGGCAGGATCCATTTCGGATCGGCGTTCTTCATGCGGCCGACATTGAGCCGGAACCAGACGGTCTCGCCGGCGGGGCCGCGGTCGTTGAACTGGCGGGGCTCGCGAGCCTCGCGAGGCTCCGGGGGACCGCGCTCGTCGCGGCGCGGCTCGCGGGCGCCGCCATTGTCGAACAGATCCTCGGGCTCGGGCAGGCGCGAGCGCTGGATGCGCGCCAGCGCCAGGGCGAGCTGTTCGGGGGTGCGGCCTTCGAGGAGCGGCTGGACCAGGCTGAGGTCCTCGTCGGGGCCGGGCTCGTTGAAGATGGGATCGAGCAGGAAGCGCTCGTTGTCGCGCTTGCGAATCTCCTCGGCGGTCGGCGGTCCGGACCAGACGGCCTCGACGCCGGCGAGCGACAGGAGCTGCTGGGCGCGGCGTCCCTTCGTGTAGGTGACCAGCAGCACGCACACGCCCTTGCGGCCGGCACGGCCGGTGCGGCCACTGCGGTGGAGCAGGGTATCCTTGTTGTTGGGCAGCTCGGCGTGGATGACCAGGTCGAGCTGGGGCAGGTCGAGGCCACGCGCGGCCACGTCGGTGGCGACGCAGATCTTGGTGCGGCCGTCACGCAGCGACTGGAGTGCGTTATTGCGTTCGTTCTGGGTGAGCTCGCCGGACAGGGCGGTGGCGGCGAAGCCGCGCTCGACCAGGCTGGCGTGAAGGTGGCGCACCGCCTCGCGGGTCGAGCAGAACACCAGCGCCGCGGCGGCGTCGAACAGACGCAACACGTTGACGACGCCCAGTTCCACCTCGTTGGGGGCGACGCGGATGGCGCGGTATTCGATGTCGGCGTGGGGCCGGTTGCGCTGCACCGTGTCGATGCGCAGCGCATTGCGCTGGTAGCTGCGCGCCAGGGCGGCGATCTCGCGCGCGATGGTCGCCGAGAACATCAGCGTGCGGCGGCTGGCGGGCGTCGCGTCGAGGATGAACTCGAGGTCTTCGCGGAAGCCCAGGTCGAGCATCTCGTCGGCCTCGTCGAGGACGACGACGCGCAGGGCGGAGGTATCGAGCCGGCCGCGTTCCATGTGATCGCGCAGACGGCCCGGGGTGCCGACGACGATGTGCGAGCCGAAATTGAGCGCGCGGGCTTCCTGGCGCGGGTCCATGCCGCCGACGCAGGTGACAGTCTTGGCGCCGGTCTCGTCATAGAGCCAGCTCAGTTCGCGGTGGACCTGCAACGCCAGCTCGCGCGTCGGGGCGATGATCAGGGCGAGCGGCGGACCCGCCTGTCCGAAGCGTTCCTCCTCGCCGAGCAGGGTGGTGGCGAGCGCCAGGCCGAACGCCACGGTCTTGCCCGAGCCGGTCTGGGCCGACACCAGCAGATCGCGCCCTTCGGCATCCGCTTCCAGCACCGCGAGCTGGACGGGCGTGGGCTCGTCGTAATCGCGGGCGGCGAGCGCGCGGGCGAGGGCGGGATGGGTGGCGGGGAACGGCATGGATTTCGTACTCGTGTGGGCAGGCGAGACGCACGGGCGCGTTCATGCGCCGAACGGCGGGCCGACGCAACCGTATTGTGCCCGTTTGTTATGCAGATGGCGCGTGGCAACAAAGAACTATGGCTCAAAGCCGGGAAGTAAAGCGAATTTGCCGCGGGTGGAGACTACAGGTTGAGCCCGAACTTGCCGCCGATCCAGACCATCAGAAGGTACAGCCCCATCGTGAGGAGGCATCCCGCCAGCAGCGCCAGCCAGAAAGCAACGCCGCTCCTCAGCAGAAGGGGGATCAGCAGAAACATTGGCAGCGAAGGCAGGACGTACCAGAAAGTCGCGCTGGAATATTCGGCAAGACGCATGGGATCGCCGGTATCACGCCAAAGCCAGATCAGCGCAAGAACGGAAAGCATCGGAAGAGAGGTGATCAATGCACCCATCCCGGGGTTGCGCTTGGCTACTTCCGAGATCAGAGCAACCAGGATTCCCGAGATAACCGCCTTTAGTGCCGCGTAAACCACCAGCCTTCTCCCCGAACCGAACAGTATCTCACTGTCGCATGGCAGGGCAGCACCCGCGACCTATGTCTTGCCTATGGACGGATCGTGAGTTCATATCGCGCCATGCGCCGCGTTCTCGTAGCCTTGGCCATCGTCGCTTTGCTGAGCATCAAGTTTGGCGATCTCGTCGCGCATGTCTGGAATCATGACCATCATCACGAGCATGGCGCCACGCAGGTCGTGGTCTTGCTGGAGGCCGACGACTATTGCGGTCAGGATCACTTCCACACAGCAGCACATTGTACGAGCCATATGGCTGACGCCATGCAGCGTTCGCAGGCGCTGCCGATCGAGCGTGCTGGGATTGTCGGTGACGCGGCGCTGATCTCGTCGCACCAGTTGCGGGATGGTCGAAATCTCATTCCACCGGTCCCGCCCCCTCTAGCCTGATCTTTTGCAGATAGCGCCGCGCGTCTGTCCGGGCGCGCTTTCCGTCATCGCGAGAGATCATTCATGCGTATCACCGTGCTGGCGGCAATGGCCGCCATGGGCTGGGCGATCAGTCCGGCCGCCGTTGCCTCACCGCTGACGCTGGAGGAGGCGATCGAGCGCAGCCTTCAGGCGTCGCCTCTCCTCAATGCACGGGAGGCGGCCATCGCCGCATCCAGCGCGGGCATCGAGCAAGCGCGGACGAGGCCCAATCCCGCGCTGGAGGTGGAGATCGAGAACTTCACCGGCAGCGGACCCTATTCGGATTTCGGATCGACCGAGACGACGGTCACGTACCGGCAGGAACTGGAACGGGGCGGCAAGCGCCGGGCGCGGGTGGCGCTGGCGGAGTCGGACCGTGGCATCGCCCGGCTGGAGCGGCGCAAGTCGGCGGCCGAGGTCGCGTTCGAGACGCAGCAGGCGTGGAACGCGGTGCTGGAAGCGGCGGCGGCGGGCGGCAACGCTGCGGAACGCCTGCGGCTGGCCGAGGACATGGCGGCCATCGTCCAGCGGCGGGTAAAGGCGGCGCGCGATCCGCTGGCCGCGGGCCTGAAGGCGGACAACCAGGTGGCCGACGCGCGGACGGCCGTGATGCAGGCCGGGCTGCAACTGGACGCCGCGCGGTCGGCGCTCGCGGCGCTGCTGGGCGAGGACGCGCCCACCGTCGACGTGGATGGGCGCGCGTTCTTCCTGATGGGGGGTGGGCCGGACGGGGGCGTCGCGCCGGACCTGGCGGTGAGCGAGGCGCGGATCGAGCGGGCCGGGAAATCCTACGAACTGGAGAAGGTCCGCGCCAAATCGGACCCGACCATCGGTGTCGGCGTGCGCCGCTTCGAGGATGGCGGCGACGTGGCGGCGGTGCTCTCGCTGTCCATGCCGCTGGCGTTCTTCGACAAGAACCGGGGCAACATCGACCGGGCCATGGCGGAACGCCAGGAGGCGCAGTGGCTGCTGGCGGAGGACCAGCGCAAGTATGCCGCCGCGCTACGTTCGGCGCGGGCGCAGCAGGCGTCGGCGCGGGCCGAGGCCGCCGCGATCCGGGACGACATGATCCCGCGCGCGGCGGAAGCCGCCAGGAGCGCGCGGGACGGCTATGACCGGGGCGCGTTCGCCTATCTGGAAGTGGCCGACACCCAGCGGGCGCTGGCCGACCTGAGGACGCGGGAAATCGCCGCGATGAAGAAATTTCACGAGGCACAGGCCGTCATCGACCGGCTCACCGGGCGCTGGAGCTTGTCCGCCGCCGCACAGGAGTTCTGAGCATGCGTATTCGTCTCAAAGCGGTGTTGCTGGGTATCGCGGTTCTGGCGCTCGCTGCGTGCGGCGGCGAGGACAAGGAGGGCCATGAGCATGGCGAAGGAGAGGCGCATGCCGAAGCGGAGATGGAACGCGGTCCGCATGGCGGACGCCTGCTTCGGGATGGTCCGTTCGCCCTGGAGGTGACGATCTTCGAGGCGGGTGTGCCGCCGCAGTACCGGCTTTACGCGTTCAATGGAGACAAACCGCTGGCGCCGGCGACGGTGGCGGCGAAGGTCATGCTGACTCGGCTCGGCGGGTCGGTCGACACATTCTCGTTCCGTCCCGAACAGGACTACCTGGCAGGCGACGGCGTCGTGGCGGAGCCGCATTCATTCGATGTAAAGGTGACCGCCGACCATGCGGGGAAGCG
>JBKJNE010000004.1:0-2563 GCA_046596015.1 Alphaproteobacteria bacterium | reverse complement strand
GTTGTGGCCGCGATCCCGCTGGGCGGCCTGCCCGTGGGCAAGGTCGGTCAGGCTGACGACGTGGCGCTGCAGATCATCGCCTGCATGACCAATCCGTTCATGACCGGAAGCCTCGTCGTACTGGATGGTGCGGCTCCATCTGACGGGAACTTTCTCGCCTCCGTGCGGTTGGACGATCTGCCGCAAGGCGGGCCGGCGCGGGCAGGCAGTTGCTGAATGGCCTCGCCAGGGTTTCTCGGCAATGTTCCCAGTGAGTCGAATACGCTAGCATCGACGTAATGTTCGATGACCGAAGGGTGCCGCGCTGCTGTTCACTGACATCGGCAAGCCGTTCACCCGGCAGCAGCTTGCGCGGAGAGTTCATGAAGTCATTCACCCTGACGCCGGCTGATGGCGGCCCCGCTGAACATTTCCCGCGCATGGTCGTTCTCTTTCGTCGATGAAGTATCGTCCGTCATGAATGCAGGCCCGTGAGCGAAAACGAACATCCCGACACCGTTGTAGCGCTGTCCGACGAGGACTTCGCCCGAGAGTTGCAGGAGGTGCTGCCATCGCTCCGCGCGTTCGGCCGCAGCCTCAGCGGCACGCGCGACCGGGCCGACGACCTGGTGCAGGAAACGCTGATGAAGGCGTGGGCGGCGCGGGCCCGCTTCCGGGCGGGCACCAGCTTGCGCGCCTGGACATTCGTCATCCTGCGCAACTCCTTCCTGTCCGACCGTCGGCGCCTGTCGACCACCATGGAAACCAGCGACGAGGGAGTCGATGCGGTGATGTCGACGCCGGCGTCGCAGGACCGCGGGCTGATCCTGGAAGACCTGCAGCGCGCGCTGATGCAGCTTCCCGAGGCCTGGCGCGAGGCGGTGGTGCTGGTGGGCGCGAGCGGCCTTTCCTATCAGGAGGCCGCGGAGATCTGCGGCTGTCCCATCGGCACGATCCGCAGCCGCGTGGCGCGCGGCCGGGCCGAGCTGGACCGCATCATGAATGGCGCGCCCGGCAACTAGCGGGTAGTTCGATGCCGAGGTATTGTTTCAGGAACCGGACGGCCGGTTACGCGTTACCACTGGCGGTCGCGCGGGTCGAACGAGACTGGCGGGTGCCAGCCCCGGTACGGCGTTGCCTGTGCAATAACAAGGAACCGGGGTCGGGGTCCCATTGATGCGCGAGACCAGCATTCTCCTGATCGAAGATGATCCGGCCATATCCATGATCGTCGCGGAGATGATGATGGACCTGGGCATGTCCAGCGTCATCACGGCCGGCCGGCTTCCGGCTGCGCTCGAGGCAGCCAGGACAGGGGGATTCGACTGCGCCATCGTCGACCTGAAGCTGCACGGCCAGGAGACGTTCGAGGTCGCCCGCGTCCTCAGGCAGCGCAACATCCCGTTCGCGTTCTTCACCGGCTATACCGCCGACAACCTGGGCGAATACGCCTCCCAGCGGGTGTTGCCCAAGCCCTTCGCCGAAGCCGACCTGAGGGGCATCCTCGACCACCTGCTGGGCGCGGCGACAGACGGCTGAGGCGGTATTGCCGAAAAAGCCCGCCGCCGCCGGATTCCGGGAACTTCCCTCACGCCAGCCGGTTGTACAATGGCGGCCGCCCCGCCGAAGGGCGCGCGGCGAAGGGGCAATGTCAAAGACGGTCCAGCCAGCCGGCCCGAACCGGCGGAACGACGCGGCCGGACGAAGGGCAGCATGAGCACCGCCTTCTCGAAGGCACGGAACGAGCAGATGATGAAACAGTCCGACGGGGGCGACCGGTTGTTCCCAAAAGATGCGCTGCGGCTGTTGCCGACGGCGGCATGTGTTTGCGACGCCCGGGGTCGCATCGTCGACTGCAACGACAAAGCCATTGGCCTGTGGGGACGCGCGCCCGCACCCGGCGACACATGGGAAGCCGTGGCCCGGGATGATGGCGCATCAAACCGCCAGTTCCAGTCGCAACTCGAACAGGGCCGCCCGCAGGCGAACGTCGCCCTTGTTGTCAGGACTGCCCCCGATTCTCGCTCGGCCGTGCTCGCCAACGCGGCGCCCCTGTGGGACGGCGACGAGCGGGTGGGCTCGATTGTCACGTTCCATCCGTGCCCGGATTCGGCCGGCGGCGGCGCCCGGCTACGGGACACGCTCGACGTGCTGCCGGCGGCCATCTACACCACCGACGCCGACGGGCGCATTACGTTCTTCAACAAGGCGGCAGCCGACCTGTGGGGCACGACACCGGAAATCGGCTCCAGCCTGTGGTGTGGTTCGTGGAATCTCTACCGTCCCGATGGCTCCGCGCTGCCGCTCGATCAGTGTCCCATGGCGATCGCGATCCGCGAACGCCGGCCCGTGCGGGGCATCGAGGTGATCCTGGAGCGGCCCGACGGATCCCGGGTCGCGGTCCTGCCCCATCCGACGCCGCTCTACGACGCGTCCGGCGCCTTCGTGGGCGCGATCAACATGCTGGTCGATATCACCCACCAGAAGGTGGCCGACGAACGCCACTTCCTGTTCGCGCGCGAACTCAACCACCGGGTGAAGAACGCGCTGGCGACGGTCTACGCCATCGCCATGCAGACGCTGC
>JBKJNE010000469.1:0-2822 GCA_046596015.1 Alphaproteobacteria bacterium | reverse complement strand
GATGGCCGCGAGGAGACCCAGCAGGCGCGCCCATTTCGGCACGTTGTCGATGTAGAACGACCACGAGATCGCCAGGCCGCCGGCGGCCATGACCAGCGGCAGAAGCTTGACCCAGAATGGCACGTGGTGGGCGTGCTCGAGCACGTTCTCGCCAACGACCTTCAGCGCCGGGCCCCAGAACTCGGCGTAGTGGTGGCCGACGAAGAACTCGTAGAACACGAAGCCCGCCAGCACCGCGCCCGCCGCAAGGATGTAGAGCGGGATCAGCATCACCTGCGGGGACTCGTGGGCGTGGTGCAGCACGTCATGGTCGGCGCGGCTGTGGCCGTGGAAGGTCATGAACAGCAGCCGGCCCGAATAGAACGCGGTCATCAACGCCGCCGCGATGCCCAGCCAGAAGGCGTAGAAGCCGACGCTGGAGTGAGCGGCGAACGCGGATTCGAGGATGATGTCCTTGGAATAGAAACCGGCGAAGCCGAAGACGCCCGGAATGCCGATGCCCGCCAGCGCCAGCGAACCGATCCACATCAGGATCGCCGTCACCTTCATGTAGGGGAACAGGCCGCCCATCTTGCGGATGTCCTGCTCGTCCGACATGCCGTGGATCACCGAGCCGGCGCCCAGGAACAGCAGCGCCTTGAAGAAGGCGTGGGTGAACAGGTGGAAGATGGCCGCGCCGTAGGCGCCGACGCCCAGCGCGAAGAACATGTAGCCGAGCTGCGAGCAGGTCGAGTAGGCGATGATGCGCTTGATGTCGTTCTGCACCAGGCCGACGGTTGCGGCGAAGAACGCCGTCGAGGCGCCGATGATGGTGACGAACTGCATGGTCTCGGGCGCCAGCTCGAACATCGGCGAGCAGCGGGCCACCAGGAAAACGCCGGCGGTCACCATGGTGGCCGCGTGGATCAGCGCCGAGACCGGCGTCGGGCCTTCCATGGCGTCCGGCAGCCAGGTATGCAGGCCGATCTGGGCCGACTTGCCCATGGCGCCGATGAACAGCAGCAGGGTCAGCGTGTTCATCACGTCGACCTGGTAGTTCAGGAAGGTGAAGCTCTTGCCGGCCATGGCAGGCGCCGCCGCGAACACGGTCTCGTAATCGACGGCGCCGAACACCAGATAGATGCCGAAGATGCCCAGCGCCAGGCCGAAGTCGCCGACGCGGTTTACGAGGAACGCCTTGATCGCCGCGGCGTTGGCTGAGGGCCGCTTGTACCAGAAGCCGATCAGCAAGTAGGACGCGAGGCCGACGCCTTCCCAGCCGAAGAACATCTGCACGAAGTTGTCGGCGGTCACCAGCATCAGCATGGCGAAGGTGAACAGCGACAGATAGGCCATGAAGCGCGGCTTGTGCGGGTCGTCGCTCATGTAGCCGATCGAGTAGACATGCACCAGCGCCGACACGCCGTTCACCACCACCAGCATGACGGCGGTGAGCGTATCGACCTTGATCGCCCAGTCGACCTTGAAGTCGCCGGAGGTGATCCAGTTGGCCAGCACCACATGCTCGGGCTGGTGGCCCAGCGCGACCTGGGCGAACGCGACCATGGACAGGATGGCGGACGTGATCACCGCGCCGCAGGTGACGAGCTGCGCGCCCCGGTCGCCGATGAGCCGGCCGCCGAAGCCGGCGATGATCGCCGCCGCGAGGGGAAGGAATACGATGAACGTAAGATACATCCCCCTCAACCCTTCATCTGGCTGATGTCTTCCACGGCGATGGTGCCGCGGTTGCGGAAATAGGTGACCAGGATGGCGAGGCCGATGGCCGCTTCGCCGGCCGCCACGGTGAGCACGAACAGCGCGAACACCTGGCCGATCAGGTTGCCGAGGAACACCGAGAACGCGACCAGGTTGATGTTGACCGCGAGCAGCATCAGCTCGATCGACATCAGGATGATGATCACGTTCTTCCGGTTCAGGAAGATGCCGAAGATACCCAGGGTGAACAGGATCGCGGCGACGATCAGGTAGTTTTCAAGGCCGATCGTCATCTCAGATCCCCTGCCCCGGCGGAATTTTCTTCACCTCGATGGTGGTCTTGGGGTCGCGGTGGACCTGGCTTGAAATCCGTTGCTTCTTGACGCCGGGACGGGTGCGGTGGGTCAGCACGATGGCGCCGATCATGGCGATCAGCAGGATCATGCCCGCCGCCTGGAAGGCATAGACGTACTGGGTATAGATGATGGCGCCCAGCGCCTCGGTATTGGTCAGGCCGCCGGTTGTCGCCTGCGGAACGGCGCCGCTCGCGACGTCGGGGCCGAACTGCCATGTGGCCAGCACCATGATCAGCTCGACCAGCAGCACGATGCCGATCAGGCCGCCGATCGGCAGATATTGCAGGAAGCCCTGGCGCAGCTCGGTGAAGTTGATGTCGAGCATCATCACCACGAACAGAAACAGCACGGCGACCGCGCCCACATAGACGATCACCAGGATCATGGCGATGAACTCGGCGCCGATCAGCACGAACAGGCCCGCCGACGTGAAGAACGCCAGAATCAGGTACAGCACCGAATGCACCGGGTTGCGCGCCGCGATCACCATGAAACCGGCGGCGACGGTGATCGCGGCGAAGAGATAGAACGTGATGGTCTGCAGGATCATCCGGTGAGCGTTCCTGTTGCGGCTTCTTTTGGCCGGGTTCTTAGCGGTAGGGGGCGTCCGCCGCAAGGTTGGCAGCGATCTCGCGTTCCCAGCGGTCGCCGTTGGCCAGCAGCTTTTCCTTGTTGTAGTAGAGTTCCTCGCGGGTCTCGGTGGCGAACTCGAAATTCGGCCCCTCGACGATGGCATCCACAGGACACGCTTCCTGGCAGAACCCGCAA
>JBKJNE010000375.1:0-7766 GCA_046596015.1 Alphaproteobacteria bacterium | reverse complement strand
GGGCTGGGAAATCCAGTCCTCGTCGCTCTTCATCTCGTGGAAGAAGCTGCAATCGATGACGATCTCGTCCATGCCGGCCGCCTTGGCCGCCTTCAGGTGCGGCATCATGTCGTCGACGGTGCCGATCCAGTTGGGCTGCATGAGCTGCGGGCCGATCTCCTTCACGCCGGGCAGCTTCGGCGCGGCGAACACACGCATGACGCACTTCATGGGCTCGCGGCCGTACTTTTCCTTGGCCAGCTTGTTGATCTGGGCGAGGCGCATGGCCGCCAGTTCGGGCGGATGGCCGGCCGGGTGCCACTTGTCGCACAGCTCGGCGACCCGGTCGAAGCCCTGGTCGTTGAGGAACGCGCCGAGGATCGGCACGCCAGGATTGCCGTTCCAGTCCTTCTGCACCGGCTTGGGCGTCGTCTGGCCCTTGGGGAAGTTGTAATAGGGGCCTTTGTATTCGGTGGGATTGTCGGCCCATGCCGCGCGGAGCGCGCGAATGAAATCCGAGCAGCGCTCGCCGCGCTTGCCGAACGGCGTGTCCATGTGGGCGAACTCTTCCGTCGCCCAGCCCAGGCCGAGGCCCAGGTCGAAGCGGCCGCCGGACAGCATGTCGATGGTGGCGACCTGCTTGGCCAGCGTCACCGGACGGTGATAGCCGAACACCAGTATCGAGGTGCCCAGCCGGATGTTCTTGGTGATGCCCGCCACATAGGCCAGCGCCTCCAGCGGCGCCAGCATGCTGGCATAGGCGTCGGGCCACTGGACGATCTTGTCCTTGCCATGCCGGAACTGGTGAACCGGGTGGCTCTGCACCGGATTGTCCGGATACAGGAAGTGATCCTGCACCCACAGCGAGTCGTATCCCATCTTGTCGGCGATGACGGCGAACTCGTGCACCGCTTTCTGGCTGGCGAACTGCGTCAGCTGCGGCATGTTGAATCCGACTTTCATGCGTGTCTCCCCTGTGCGGATGGGCCGCCGGACGGTCACCGGCGGCTTATGGCGTGGCGGTACCTTGGCACATCTTTTTTCATGCTGCCAGCCTCGGCAACCGTGCTACACAACCGAAAAACCGGCAGAACTGAAAGGGCAATGACGTGGCGGACACCAAGAGGACGATCGCCGTGATCGGCGGAACGGGCGCCCTCGGCGGCGGCCTGGCGCGGCGCTGGGCCAAGGCCGGTCACACCGTGATCATCGGCTCGCGCGAAGCGGGCAAGGCGCAAGAGGCGGCCGACGCACTCAGGGCCGACGTGGGCGGCGACGTCATCGGCATGGAAAACGGCGCCGCGGCGGAAGCGGCCGAGATCGTCGCGCTGACCGTGCCGTTCTCCAACCAGCGGCCCATGCTCGAGGTGATCAAGGCCGGCGTGCAGGGCAAGATCCTGATCGACGCGACCGTGCCGCTGGTGCCGCCCAAGGTGGGCCGGGTGCAGCTTCCCGAGGAAGACAGCGCCGCCGTGCGCGCCCAGGCCTTCGTCGGCGACGGCGTGAAGGTGGTTGCCGCGTTCCAGAACATCGGCGCCGAGCACCTCAACAGCGACCACGAGATCGCGTGCGACGTGCTGGTTTCCGGCGATGACATCGAGGCGCGCGACCTGGTGGTCGGCCTCGTCGAGGACGCCGGCATGAAGGGCTGGAGCGCCGGTCCGCTGGCCAACTCCGCCGCCGCCGAGGCGCTGACCTCGGTGCTGATCACCATCAACCGCCGCTACAAGATCAACGGCGCGGGGATCAGGATCACCGGCACGCCGGGCGAAGCCCACTGACGTCAATCACGAAGCGCACTGACCATCGGAAGGTTTCGGCCATGTCCGTCCGCCTGAGCGTCTTCGCGGTACCCGGCATTCCGCTGGTAAAGCCGGGCGACGACATCGCCGCTTTCATCCTCGACGGCCTCGCCGCCATGGACGAGACGCTCGCGGCTGGCGACGTGGTCGTGGTGGCGCAGAAGATCGTCTCCAAGGCGGAAGGACGGCTGGTGTCGCTGTCGACGGTCACGCCTTCGGCAAGGGCGCACGAGCTGGCCGGCATCACCGGCAAGGATCCGCGCGTCGTCGAGCTGGTGCTGCGGGAATCCAACGAGGTGCTGCGGGCCAAGACCAACGTGCTGATCGTCGAGCAGAAGCTGGGCCTAATCATCGCCAACGCCGGCATCGACCGGTCGAACGTGGAAGGCGGCGCCGGCGACATGGCCCTGCTCCTGCCCGTCGACCCGGACGCTAGCGCGCGCGGCCTGCGCGAAGTCCTCAAATCCCGCTCGGGCGCCGATGTGGGCGTGGTCATCGCCGACAGCGTCGGCCGCGCCTGGCGCATCGGGACTTCCGCCCTGGCCATCGGCTGCGCGGGACTCGAGCCGCTGTGGGATCAGCGCGGCGATGTCGACATGTTCGGCAAGGTGCTCGAGGTGACCGAAGTGGCCGTGGCCGACCAGGTCGCCGCCGCCGCCAACCTGGCCATGGGCGAGGCGACCGAGGGCACACCCGTTGCGATCGTTCGCGGCCTGACAACGCCGCGCAACGAGCGACCGGCGACGGTGCTGATCCGGCCCAGGGAAATGGACATGTTCCGGTGAGCGGAAAAGTCCTTGCCCTGTGCGGCGGTGTCGGCGGCGCCAAGCTGGCGCTGGGCCTGTCGCTCATCCTGCCGCCGGAAACACTCACCGTCGTTATCAACACCGGCGACGACTTCACCCATCTGGGCGTGCGCATCTGCCCGGACATCGACACCGTCACCTACACGCTGGGCGGCCTGTCCAATACGGAACTGGGCTGGGGCCGGGCGGGCGAAACCTGGGAGTTCATGGAGAACCTGCGGACCCTGGGCGGTCCCGCCTGGTTCAACCTGGGCGACAAGGACATGGCGACCCATGTGGAGCGCACCCGCCGGCTGATGGACGGGCAGAGCCTCAGCCAGGTCACCGCCGACTTCGCCCGCAGCCATGGCATCGGCCTGCTGTTGGCGCCGATGACCGACGACGAGGTCGCCACGGTGATCGAGACCGACGACGGCGACCTCGCCTTCCAGCACTATTTCGTCCGTGACAAATGCCAGCCCGAGGTGCGCGGCATCCGCTTCGAGGGCGCCGAAAGCGCCATGCCGAGTCCGGCGTTCATCGCCGCGCTCCGCGGCGACCTTGACGCCATCGTCATCTGCCCGTCCAACCCCTATCTCAGCGTCGATCCGCTGCTCGCCATTCCCGGCGTGCGCCAGGCGCTGGCGGCCAATGCCGCGCCGGTGATCGCCGTCTCGCCCATCGTCGGCGGCAAGGCGATCAAGGGGCCGACGGCCAAGCTGATGGGCGAGCTGGGGTTGGAGGTGACGCCTGCCACCATCGTCCATCATTACCGCGATCTGCTTGACGGCTTCGTGCTGGATAGCGAGGACGGCGACCTGGCGGATGCGCTGGGCGTGTCCACCTATGTCACCAACACGGTCATGAAAACCATCGAGGACCGCACGGGCCTGGCCCGCGCGGTCCTCGAATTCGCGGATCGCCTGAGGGGCTGATCCTACGTCAGTTTTCGTAACGCGGCTTTCCGGGCGGCAAGGCGTTCCGCCTTGCCTGAAAGCGCTTCAGACGTGTTCGCCCGCCTTGTAGGGGGCGAAGTTGCCGGTCAGGTCCGTCGGGCCGCGGTACAGCACGGCGAAGTCGCGCTTGGCGAACTTCCACTTGCCGTTCTCGCGCACCAGCTGGTCGTCATAGACGCCGGCCACCCGCACCTGGTCGCCCTTGGCGTCCTTGATGTTCTCCTGCACGTAGAACCGCGCCGTCGCCTTGTCGCCGTTCACGGTGATCAGGCCGGGCTGGACCCAGTGCAGCACATAGGGATAGCCCTGCATCACCTGCGACCAGAACGGCTTCAGGGTCTCACGGCCCTTGATCGGCGCCGCCATCCCGGGCAGCGCCCATTCGCCCTGTTCGGCCCAGGTCGAGCCCCAGATGTCCACGTCCCGCTGCATCACGCCGTCGGCGTAGGTCTGGGCGAGCTGCTGGATCTCCAGCTTGTCTTCCACTTCACTTGGCATTGTCGTTTTCCCGTTTCCAGTTGGTTCAGCGATTGGCGACGCCATCGACGGCGGGCGTGGCCTTGGCCATCTTGTCGCCGTCGTAGACGATCTTCTTGGTGGGGATGAATTCCATCACCACGCGGGCCGGCGAGTCGAGGAACTGCACGAACTGCTGCACCCGGGCTTCGCTGACATGGCCGTACAGCTTGCGGGCGAAGGTTGGATAGAACCAGTCCTTGATCTGCCGGTTGGCCTTGTCGTGGATGACCGAGATGCCCTTGTAGGTCACGGTCTTGCCCGCGCCCCATTCGGTGCCGGCGCTGGTGATCACCACGCAGCTGCGCGGGTCTCGCTTGATCGCCGGGAACCGGGCGCGCTGCTCGGCGCCGGTCAGCCAGATGCGGCCGTCGTCGGTATCCAGATAGGACATGATGACGCCGACCGGCTCACCTTCCTTGTTGGTCCAGATGAAGGTGCATTCCCGCTGCATCTTGCGCAGCTGCATCTCGCGGTCCGGGTCCAGCGGATACTGGGTCACGTCCTCGTAGTCTTCGGCGTACTTCGTCATTCCCCACCTCGTTTCGAAAGAAAGCGGTCGATTCGGCTTGCGAGGTTAGGCGGTCGCCACGCCGCTCGCAAGCGGCGCCGCTGATTTGTTCCTGCCCGTTTACTTGGCCGGTTCGGCGCGATAACCCTTGGGCCAACGGTTCAAAGGACGGGGAATGCGATGATCGACGTCTTCAAGGGCATGGCCAACATCTGGGAATGCGACGAGAACGGCCATCTCAACGTGCGCTTCTATGCGTCGAAGGTGGGCGAGGGGCTGGCCACGCTCTGGCATCATTTGGGGATGCCGCGCACGGCGCGCCGGGTGTCCGGGCTGGAGATGGCGGTCGTCGACCAGCACCTGCGGTTCCTGCGCGAGATGCATCCGGGCTGGGGCCTCGCCGGCCGCGCCGGCATCCTGGAGGTCGGCGAGGACCAGCTGCGGGTCTATGTGGAGCTGGTCAATGGCCACACCGACGCGGTCTCGGCCACCTTCAACATGCTGATCGTCTCCCGCGACCGGAAAACCGGCGCGCCCATGCCGCTGGCCGAGCCGGTGCGCGCCCGCGCCGAGGCGCTGCTGATGGACCTGCCGGCGCACGGCGCGCCGCGCAGCATCGCGCTCGACGACCCGGGCATCTTCGTCGCCGGCGCGCCTAGGCTCGCCCAGACCGATACCATGGGCCTGATCGAGATCACCCGCGGCGTGGTGCAGCCCATCGAGTGCGACGAGGCGGGCCAGATGCTGCCCGAGTTCTATATCGGCCGCATCTCCGACGGCGTCGTGCACCTCGCGCGCCACTACCGCCCGGTCGACACCGGCCGGGAGCGTTCGACCAGCAAATATGGCGGCGCCGTCCTCGAATACCGGCTGCGATTCAACAAGCCGCTGCACCGGGGCAACATCGTCGTGGTGCGCTCGGGCCTCAAGCATGTGGGCGAGAAGGCCAACCACATTATCCACTGGACCTTCAACGGCGAGACAGGCGAGCTGGTCTCGGCCTCGGAAGCCATCGGCATCACGCTGGATTTGCAGGCGCGCAAGGTTGTGCCGCTGCCCGAGGAGCGGAAGGCGCATCTGCAGAAGCTGGTGATCCCGGGATTGGCGGCTTAATTCGGTGAATTCGCGAGCGTAGCGACGCGATCCAGCCGTGCCGGTGTTGCTATACCACTGCTTTCTCGAACTGGCGCTCACGTGGCGCCAGACGCCGATGGTAAACCATCGGCAATTTTCCGGCCAATTTTTGATAGTGACACTCAGGAGCATTTGCGGCAGACATATGTCGCAAATCGGAGAGGATCATGATTCACTGGCGTTTTCTTAAACTGACCGCCGTCGCCGCGGCCGGCGTGGCGATGTCCCTTCCCGCGATGGCGGCGGGCGAGGTGAATGTCTATTCCTACCGTCAGCCCGAGTTGATCAAGCCCCTGTTCGACGCTTTTACCAGCGAAACCGGCGTCAAGGTGAACATGGTCTACGCCCAGGCGGGATTGCTGGAACGGTTGAAGGCCGAAGGCGCCAATTCCCCGGCCGACGTGGTGCTCTCGTCCGACATGTCCCGGCTGCTCGAGGTGCAGGAGGCAGGACTGGCCGCATCGGTCACCTCGCCGGCGCTGGCGGCCAACATTCCGGCACAGTACCGCGATCCGGCAGGCCACTGGTACGGCCTCACCATGCGGGCGCGCGTCGTCTATGCCTCGAAGGAACGGGTGCCGGCCGGCAAGGTGGTGTCCTATCTCGACCTGGCCAAGCCTGAATGGAAGGGCCGCATCTGCACCCGGCCGGGCGACCACCCCTACAATCTCGGCCTGATCGCCGGCCTGATCCACCGCCACGGCGCCGACAAGACCCGCGCGTGGCTGCTCGGCATGAAGGCGAACCTGGCGCAGAAGCCGCAGGGCAACGACCGCAGCCAGGTGAAGGGCATCAACGAAGGCCTGTGCGACGTGTCGCTGGGCAACACCTACTACATGGGCCGCATGTTGGCCGACCCGAAGGAGAAGGCCTGGGCGGACTCGGTGTATCTGGTGTTCCCGGACCAGAAGACCGGCGGCACCCATGTGAACGTCTCCGGCGCCAACGTGCTCAAGGCGGCGCCGAATCCGGCCAACGCGCTGAAACTGCTGGAATTCCTCAGCGGCGCCGGGGCGCAGAAGATCTATGCCGAGGTGAATTCGGAATATCCGGTGAAGCCGGGCGTGCCGGCCTCGGCCGTGGTCGCGGGCTGGGGGGCGTTCGAGGCCGATACGGCGTCGCTGGCCGAGATCGCCGCATTGCAGGGCGATGCGCTGCGGCTGGTCAACGAAACCCGCTTCAACGACGGGCCGTGACGGCCCGGTCCCGGTTCCCGCGTTGACCGCCGCGCCGCGCCGGATCGGTTCCGCCGCCACGCTGGCCGTGGCCGCTCTGGTCGCGCTGCCGATCCTGTCCGTGGCATGACGGCGCTTTCCGCCGGCCTGGGTCCTCAATGGGCTCATCTCTGGGCAACGGTCCTTCCCGACTACCTGCTCAACACGCTGCTGCTGTCGGCCTGGGTCGCGCTGGGCGTCGCGGTCATCGGCGTGTCGACCGCCTGGCTGGTCACCATGTGCCGCTTTCCGGGCAGCGCCGTGCTGCGCTGGGCGCTGGTGTTGCCGCTGGCGCTGCCGGCCTATGTGGTGGCCTTCCTCTATACCGACCTGCTGGAATATGCCGGCCCGGTGCAGGCCGCGCTGCGCGACGCGTTCGAATGGCGCACGCGCCGCGACTACTGGTTCCCCGAGATCAGGTCGCTCGGCGGCGCGGCCTTCGTGATGTCCATGGCGTTCTATCCCTATGTGTTCCTGCTGGCCCGGTCGGCCTTCCTCGAACAGTCCCATGACGCCTGGGAGGTTTCGCGCACCCTGGGCGACAGCCCGCTGCGCGCGTTTCGCCGGGTGGCGCTGCCACTTGCGTGGCCATCGGTGGTCGTGGGCATCGCCCTGGCGGTGATGGAGACGGTCAGCGACTACGGCGTGGTCAGCTTCTTCTCGGTGCCGACCCTGACCAACGGCCTGTTCAACGTCTGGCTGGTCATGGGCGACCGGGCGGCGGGCGCGCAGATCGCCCTGCTGCTGCTGCTGTTCGTCATGGCCCTGGTCATGGTGGAACGCCGGGCGCGGGCGCGCCGGGCGTATTTGCGCTGTCCACACGGTCGCGCTCGGCCGCGCCGGTGACGCTGCGCGCCAGCCGCGCAGCG
>JBKJNE010000427.1:0-2834 GCA_046596015.1 Alphaproteobacteria bacterium | reverse complement strand
ACCATTGGCCGCAGGACATCGAGTGGACCGTCGAGCAGATCGACGGCCTGCGCTCCGGCGACAGCGCCGCCATCTCGGTGCCGGGACGCGGCAACGAGGAAGTCGCCATGATCCTGGTCCAGCCCCGCGTCAGCGAGCTGGAGGAGCGCCGCAAGCTGGTCGACGAGATCAAGCGGCGGGTCCAGAAGGACGTGGGCATCGCCTGCCGTGTGGCGCTGGTGAAGCCGCGCAGCCTGCCGCGCACCTCCTCGGGCAAGCTGAGCCGGGTGAAGGCCCGCGCCAACTACATGTCCGGCCTGCTGGAGCCGCTCGAGGGCAGCGATCCCTATCCCTGGGAAGACGCGGCGCCGCTGAAGGCCGCCGCTGGGGAGTGACCCCATGACCGGACCCGCCAGACGCGTCGCGCTGACCGGTGCGACGGGTTTCGTCGGCGGCGCGGTCCTCGATGAACTTCTGAGACAAGGCTTTCAGGTTTCCGCGCTGACCCGCCGCGCGCAGCCGGCCCGTGACGGCGTCACCTGGGTTTCCGGCGACCTGACCGACGAGGCGGCTCTTGGCGCGCTGGTCACCGGCGCGGATGCCGTCGTCCACGTGGCCGGGCTGATCAAGGCAAGGCGCCGCGCCGATTTCTTCGACATCAACAAGGGCGGCAGCGCGCGGCTGATCGCGGCACTGGGCGGGCGCCCGGTGCGCTTCATCCATCTGTCCTCCCTCGCCGCCCGCGAACCCGCCCTGTCCGGCTACGCGGCCAGCAAGGCGGCGGCGGAAGTGCTGGTGAAGGCCGCGCCGGGCCTCGACTGGACGATCCTGCGGCCGCCGGCGGTCTATGGTCCCGGCGACCGTGAGACGCTGGCGTTCTTCAAGGCCGCGCGCCGGCGCCGCCCGTTCCTGCCCGCCGGCGCGGGGCACCGCACCTCTCTCGTCCATGTGACGGACCTGGCCGCGGCCATCGTCGCCACGATCGGCATGCCTGCCCTTTCCAGCAAGACCGCCGAGGTGCATGACGGCGAACCCAAGGGATATGCCGTCGCCGAGGTGCTGGCGATGATCGGCGAAGAGCCCGGTCGCCACCGGCCA
Source organism: Alphaproteobacteria bacterium (assembly GCA_046596015.1). Lineage (GTDB taxonomy): Bacteria > Pseudomonadota > Alphaproteobacteria > SMXS01 > SMXS01 > RI-34. Next base: position 1,757 of record JBKJNE010000427.1, on the reverse strand, counting down.
ATCTTCGTTCCTGGCGGCGTGCTGCAGGTGGCGGGAGGCGTGATCTGGCTCGCGAGCATGGCGACAGGTAGCGTGCCCATGCTGACGCCTGGCAAGGCTCGCGAACTGACCCATGCCGACTGGGTCTGCCGCGACACCACGCTGGCCGACGCCGGCTGGCGGGCCGCGATTCCCGCGTCGCGCGGCCTCGCCGAGACCCGTGCCTGGTATGAAGCCCATGGCGATCTGCCCTAGGCTGTTCGCGGTTGGCGGCATTCGCGGGTTGGGCTTCATTCGGGCGGGTGCTATAACCCCCGATCCGGACAATTACAGGCAGGCCGACCCTTCATGAGCAACGCGCTGGACGAGATCGTCACCCTGGTCGCGCCCCACAACCGCAAGGGCGTGGCGGTGACGCCGTCGAGCACTTTCGCCACCGACCTAGAGTGGGATTCGCTGACCGTGATGGATTTCGTCGCCGAGATGGAAGACCACTTCGACATCATCATCCCGCTCAACCTGCTGCCCGACCTGGAGACCGTCGGCCAGGTCGCCGACGCCGTCAACGAGCTGATCGAGAAGAAGAATGGCTGACCTGTTCGACAAGTTCGACCCGATGATCCGGACCCGCGAGGCCCTGGGCTTCGAGGACGCCAGCCCCATCGACGTCGTCATGGAGCAGATCATTTCGCCTACCGAGGCGGTGATCAAGGGCAAGCGGACGATCCTGGCCGGCACCAACAACTATCTGGGCCTCACCTTCGATGCGCGCTGCATCAAGGCGGCGCACGAGGCGCTCGACGCCGCCGGCACCGGCACCACCGGCTCGCGCGTGCTCAACGGCACCTATACCGGCCACAAGGCACTGGAAGCCGCCATCGCGAACCTCTACGGCGCACAGCACTGCATGGTGTTCAGCACCGGCTTCCTCGCCAACCTGGCGAGCATCGGCACCATCGCCGGCAAGGACGACGTCATCGTCATCGACGCCGACAGCCACGCCAGCATCTACGACGCCTGCAAGATGTCGGACGCAACCATCGTCCGCTTCAAGCACAACGACGCCGACGACCTGGACAAGCGGCTGCGCCGCCTCGGCACCGGCGCCAACGTGCTGATCGTCGTCGAGGGCCTCTATTCCATGCTGGGCGACAAGGCGCCCATGAAGGAACTGGTCGAGGTCAAGAACAGGCACGGCGCCTCGCTGATGGTGGATGAAGCCCATTCCCTCGGCGTGTTCGGCGAGACCGGGTGCGGCGTGGTGCAGGAAGCGGGCGTCATGCACGACGTGGAGTTCGTCGTCGGCACCTTCAGCAAGAGCGTCGGCACCATCGGCGGCTACTGCGTATCCAACCACCCGAAATTCGAGATCCTGCGGCTGGCCGCCCGCCCCTACATGTTCACCGCCTCGCTGCCGCCGTCGGTGGTCGCCTCGGCGCTGAAGGCGGTGGAAATTCTCGGATCCGAGCCGCAGCACCGCGAGAAGCTGTGGCGCAACGCCCGGCAGCTTCATGAGGGCCTGACCCGAGCGGGCTTCAACCTGGGCGCCGCGCCAAGCCCGGTGGTCGCCGTGAAGATCGACGACCGCGACATGGCGGTGCGGCTGTGGGAGCAACTGCTGAAGAACGGCGTCTACGTCAACCTGGCCATGCCGCCGGCCACGCCGCAGGGCCTGAACCTGCTGCGCTGCAGCCTGAGCGCCGCCCATACGACGGAGCAGGTCAAGATCATCGTCGACACGTTCGAACGGCTCGCCCGCTCAAACAGCGTGCTGAGCA
>JBKJNE010000311.1:0-8876 GCA_046596015.1 Alphaproteobacteria bacterium | reverse complement strand
CAGGCCCTGGATGTCGATGCGCGCCGCAGCGCCGTTGCCGCCGATGAGCTCGGAGAGCCTCACGACCGCACCTCCGGTTGGATGAACTGCATGATCTCGTGGGTGACCGGGTGGGTCGGATTGTTGCTCGGCGGTACGCCGAGCATGGGCGCGATGCGCTCGATCACCCGCTTGGTGGTCGGCGCGGCCGTCCAGCCGGCGGTGGCGAAGCCATAGGTCTTCTTGGTGCCGTGCGGCTCGTCGATCATCACCACGGTGACGTAGCGGGGGTTGACCACCGGAAAGACCGACACGAAGGACGACACCAACGACCGCTTGCGGTAGCCGCCGCCGCCCGCCTTCTCGGCGGTGCCGGTCTTGCCGCCGACCAGGTAGTGCGGCGCGTCGGCCTGACGGCCGGTGCCCTTCTCGACCACCAGGCGGAGCAGGCCCTGCACCTTGTAGGCAGTCTCCCGGGAGACGATGCGCTCGCCTTGCGGCTTGTAGCCGGCCGGCGTCTTCAGCACCGTCACCGGATGCATCACGCCGTCGCCGGCGACCGCCGCATAGCCGGCGGCAAGCTGCAGGCCGGTGATCGACAGGCCATGACCGAAGGCGATCGTCATGGTGTTGATCTCTTTCCACTGGGCCGGCACCAGCGGCGCGCCGGTTTCCTTCAGCTCCACATGCGGCCGGCCGAAGAAGCCCATCTTGCGCAGGAACGCCTTCTGGTTCTCGGTGCCGACGTCGAGCGCCATCTTCACGGTGCCGATGTTGGACGAGTACATGAAGATCTCGGGCACGGTGAGCCAGCGGTGCTTGGGGTGGTCGTCGTTGATGGTGAAGCGCGAGACACGGATCGGGTTGGTGGCGTCGTAGCTGTCCTGGAACCCCGCCTTGCCCTCGTCGATGGCCATGGCCAGGGTGAAGGTCTTGAACGTGGAGCCCCATTCGAACACCGCGTGGCTCATGCGGTTGATGAGTTCCGGGTTGCTGGCGATGTTGCCCGGTTCATTGGGGTTGAAGTCGGGCAGGCTGACCATGGCGATGATCTCGCCGGTGCGGATGTCGAGCACCAGCCCGGCGCCGCCGAGGGCGGTGAATTCCTCGACGGCGCTGGCGATCTCGTCGCGCAGGGCATGCTGGACGCGGATGTCGAGGGCCAGGTGCAGTGGCTCGCCGCGCGGACCTTCCTTGCGCATCTTCTCGTCGAAATAGCGCTCGACGCCCGCCAGGCCGCGGCCGTCGACGTTGGTGTAGCCGATCATGTGGGCGGCCAGGTTCCCGTGCGGATAGACCCGCTCCACCTCGCGCTGGAAGCCGACGCCGGGGAGGCCGAGGCGATTGACCGCATCGTATTCGGCCGGCGTCACCTTGCGCTTGACCCAGATGAACTTGGCGTCGGAGCTGAACTTGCGCTCCAGCACGTCGGCCGAGACCCCGGGCAGCACCGAGGCCAGCCTGAGCGCCGAGTCATGGGGGTTCAGCACCTTCGGGATCTGGGCGTAGACCGAGACGGCGGTCAGGTCGGTGGCGAGCAACACGCCGTTGCGGTCAACGATATCGGCGCGCGGCGCCACGTCCATGGCGACCGCCAGGGCGCGCTTGTCGGTCGCCTCGCCGCTGAGCAGGCCCAGGTCCACGAGGCGCAGCGAGATGGCGATGAAGGCCAGCGCGAACACCGCCATGGCGACGCGGACCCGGCCGCGCGCGTTGTCCACCGCACGCTTGCCGACGCCGTCGAACTCGATGGTGGTGATATGCCTCACTGCACATCCTCCAGCGACGCCGCGGCGGTGGGCGCGTTGGCCACGGGTACCAACGGCGCCGGCCCGGTGATGGCCGGCACCTCGGCGGGCGTGCCCGAGAAGGGAATCGCCGGGGCGGGCGTCGCCGCGGCGGGCTGCTGGGCCGCTTGCTGCGCGGCGGCTCCGGTGGTGTCGATGGTGGGCTGCGGCGCCAGGATCTCGTCCATGGGCTTCAGCCGCAGGTCGGCGACGCCACCCACCTGCCTGGCGATGGTGGGCTGCAGGACCAGGAACTTCGCGGACAGCTTCTGCAGCCGGTCGGGCCGGCTGAGATAGGCCCACTCGGCCTCCAGCACCTTGATGGCGCGGCGGTCCTCGTCCATCTGGGCGCGCAGGCTGTTGGCGTGGTCCTGCAGGTCCTCCACCTCGTATTTCAGGTTGTAAAGGCCGTAGGACACGACGATCAGCACGCACAGGGTGATCAGGGTGATGGAGCGCTTCATGCCGCGCGCCTCCCGTCCTCGGGCCAGGCGTCGTTGGCGGTGCGGATCGCGGCGCGCAGGCGGGCCGAGCGCGCCCGGGGATTGGCCTCGGTCTCCGCGTCCGCCGGCTTGACGGCGCCGCGCGTCGTCAGGCTGAAGCTGGGGGCGTGGCCGCGGGGCGCTTCGGGCAGGTGACGAGAGGCCGACGGGGCCATGCCGCCCCGCTGGCGCAGGAAGTTCTTCACGATCCGGTCTTCGAGGGAATGGAACGAGACCACGGCGAGCCGGCCCTCGGGCGCCAGCAGCCGCTCGGCGGCACGCAGGCCCATTTCGAGCTGGCCCAGCTCGTCGTTCACATGGATGCGCAGCGCCTGGAAGGTGCGCGTCGCCGGGTGCATCTTGTGCGGCAGCACGCCGCCGGAGACGCGGGCGACGATGTCGGCCAGTTCCAGCGTGCGGGTGATCGGCCTGGCCTTGCGGGCGGCGACGATGGCGCGGGCGATGCGGCGCGAGTTCTTCTCCTCGCCGTAGAGCCAGATGATGCGGGCGATCTCGGCCTCGTCTTCGCTGTTGACCAGTTCGGCCGCGTCGGGCGCGTCGGACTCGCGGCCGGCCATGCGCATGTCGAGCGGGCCGTCCTTCTGGAACGAGAAGCCGCGCTCGGGATCGTCGAGCTGCATGGACGACACCCCCAGGTCGAAGGCGACGCCCTGCACGGACGTGACGCCGGCCATGTCCATCAGCTCCACCATGTCGCCGAACCGGCCTTCGACGAAGGTGAGACGACCGGGATAATCGGCGCCGACGGCGGCGGCACGGGCCGCCGCGGTGGGATCGCGGTCGATGCCGTAGACGACGCAGGGCGCGGCCTCGAGGAAGCCGCGCGTATAGCCGCCCCAGCCGAATGTCGCATCGACGACGGTCTCGCCCGCCCGGGGCGCGATGGCGTCGACCACCTCGCGCAGCATGACAGGGGCGTGCCGCCGGGTGTCATCCATGCGCGTCTCCGCGCCTGGAGCGGCCCAGCGAGATCGCCTTGGCGACGATCGCGGCGCTGGGCTTGATCCGGTTTTCGAACTCTGCGTGCCTGGCGGGGTCCCAGATCTGGAACGACTTGCCGCGGCCGATGAACACAACGCTGTCGGTGATGGCGGCGGATTCCAGCAGGTAGGCGGGCAAGGTGACGCGGCCTTCCGGGTCGAACGGCAGCTCGCGCGCCCGGCCCAGCAGATAGGCCAACGCGTCGTATTCCTCGGAAAGCGGCGAATAATCGTCCATGACGTCGGCAAGCTCGGCCATGCGGCCACGGTCCCAGCCTTCGATGCAGGCGTGCTCGGTATGGGGGAAGGCGACGAAGCCGTTCAGATGCTCCAACTCGGCGCGGAACGGCGCCGGGACGGATACCCGCCCCTTCTTGTCCACCTTGTTGGCATATGACGACAGAAACAGCGGCACGGCCGCCCCTCACGATCTAGCTGCGTTCCACACCCTCACCCCGCCGTTGATTCGGGCCGACTCACCCGTGCCGGCGGCGTCTCTCATTGGGACAGTATGGGATACCATGGGAAAACATGGGCGGTCAATGGGATGAGCCTCCGCCAGTGCCGAATAACAAGTAATTGAAGCTGGACGTGACAGGGATTTTCTCTGGGGCTAAAGAAGAGGGGCCAGTCGAGTCGCGCGCCGAGACCGATCCGGCGGCTGGCCCATCTCGATTTGTTCATTTTTTGTTCGCTTTGAACCGAGGGCGATAGCCGGTTTTCCATGGGAAACAGCAGCCGCGGTTCATGGCATTTGGCGGGGGAGCAGTTCCATGGAGTCGTTCCAGGAGGTCCTGGACAACAGCCGCGCGTTCTTCGACGACGTGCTGCTGCCGCGCATCGCCGACTATCTGCCGATGACGCTGGAGCCGACGGAAGAGATGAACCAGGTCGCCAACCGCGCGCTCGGCGCCGGCTTCACCGCGTCGATGATGTTCCCGCCGGTGAAGCGCCAGCAGCTCGACTTCCGGCTCGGCATCATCCAGCTGCTCAACGAGCCCATCGATGACATGGACGCGGCGCTGCAATACGCCGAGTCCGTGGTGCAGGACATGGAAACGCTGAAGCAGGCGCAGACCCTGAACCGGCCCGCCGGTCCCTATTGCCTGTTCATGCTGTCGGGCGCCTACCCGGCTGAAACGCGCGGCAAGAGCCCGGATGACCTGCGCGCCCTGTTCGCCGAGCGCCGCTGGACGTCGCTGACCGCGTTCGAGTACATGGCGATCCAGCGCGTCCGCGCCGTCCATACCCGCGAGCACGGCTTCGACAGGAACGGCCCCATGGGCCAGCCGATGTGGCTGCTCGACACCCTGGTCAGCCCGCGCGGCACCGCCTACGGCTTCTGGGACACGGCGACGCGGGCCGTCAATCTCGGCTGGTCGCAGTCCGACGAGCCCATGGACCGGTTCGGCGCCCACCCCGCGATGATCGTCGAAATCCCGGAGGAGTGAGGGCGCGAGCCTACTCCACCAGCGCGAACCCGTGGCTCACCGGCAGGTCTCGGGACGATCCGCCGAAATGGGCGATGAACCGGCCCGGTTCCGCACACCAGCCCGGCAGATGCACGTCGTAGAACGACAGGTCGCGCGGGGTGAGCGTGAACTCGACGGCGCGCGTCTCGCCGGCTTCCAGCTCCACCTTGCGGAAGCCCTTCAGCTCGCGCAGCGGCCGTGCCTCGGACGGCGAGACCTGTTCGACGTAGAGCTGGACCACTTCCTTGCCCGCCCGGTCGCCCGTGTTGGTCACCTGCACCGAAACGACGAAGCTCTCGCCCTGGCACACGTTGGCCGGCCCACGTGCGTTGGCGTAGCCGAAGCTGGTATAGGATAGGCCGAAGCCGAACGGGAAGAGCGGCTCCACCTTCGCCTTGTCGTAATAGCGGTAGCCGACGAAGACGCCTTCGCCGTAGTTGGCGTCGCGCCTGCCCGGGTAGTGGATGAAGGTGGGATTGTCTTCCAGCCGCTTCGGCACCGTGTGCGGCAGCTTGCCCGAGGGGTTGACCTCGCCCAGCAGAGCGCGGGCGATGGCGTGCCCGCCCTCCTGCCCCGGCAGCCAGGCGGTCATCAGGCCCCTGACCTTGTCCAGCCAGGGCAGCGTCACCGGCGCGCCGTTCTGCAGCACCACGACGGTGTTCGGGTTGGCGGCGGCGACCGCCTCCACCAGCGCGTCCTGGTCGCCCCACAGTGCCATGCCGGGCCGGTCGAAGCCCTCGCCGTCCGTCGAGCGAGATACGCCGACGAAGACCACGGCCACGTCGGCGGCTTTCGCCGCGGCGACCGCCTCGTCGATGGTTCCAGCAGGCTTGCGCGCCCCGACCTTGAAGATGCGCATCAGGTCGGACTGGGTGCTGTAGTCGATCTCGATCCGGCAGGAACGGCCGGCCTCCAGCCTGATGCTGCCCTTGCCGCGCTTCATCTTCACCACTTCGAAATGGGCGAAGCTCTCCTGCTCGGTCGAGCGGCCGGCCACCGGCACGCCGTCGATGCGTATCTCGGTCCAGGTGTCCGGCCGGTGGCTGCATTCAACGATGAAGTCGTAGTCGCCGGTCCGTTCGGGCCACAGGAAACCCTCCCAGCGCACCGAGAACGAGCCCCGCTCGGTCGGCGCCACCGCGTCATGGAAGCCGAACTTGTGCAGGTAGGGCTCGACCTGCTCGAAGACCACCGGTCCCTCGAAATCGGCGGCGCGGTAGTAGCTGGCCTTCAGGCCGGGCCGGCTGCGTTCCTTGTCCGGACTCAGGATGCGCCGGTCGATCAGCGGCACTTCCGGCTCGTTGTCGATGCCCGGCGCGTGGATCAACTGGACACTATTACCAACGATGGCACGCAGGCCGTCCAGCGGCGTGCTCTCGCGGAACGGGATCACATGAGCGCTGCCATTGCCCTGGATGATCGGCTCGTCGGCGTTCGGCCCGATCACCGCGATGGTTTTCAGCCTTTTGGCGTCGAGCGGCAGGATGCCGTCGTTCTTCAACAGCACGATGGCCTCTTCCGCTACCGACCGGGCGATGCGCCAGTGCCGCTCGGTGTTGATTTCGGCGCTGCCCTTGGCCTCCAGCGCCCGCAGGATCAGCCGCAGCATGCGCCGCGCCGCCTCGTTCACCGCCCTGGGCGACACCGCGCCGTCATTGACCGCCTCCACCAACCGATGGCCGAAGTGCCACGCTGGGCCAGGCATCTCCATGTCGAGGCCCGCGCTGACCGCCGTGCTGGAATGGGTCGCGCCCCAGTCCGAGATCACCACGCCGTCGAAGGCCCATTCCTGCTTCAGCACCTGGTTCAGCAGCCAGGGATGCTCGCTCGCATGGATGCCGTTGACCCGGTTGTAGGCGGCCATCACCGTCCAGGCGCCGCCCTGCTTCACCGCCTTCTCGAACGCCGGGAAGTAGATCTCGCGCAGGGTCCGTTCGCTGACGTTGGAGCTGCCGCGCAGCCGCTCGTGCTCCTGGTTGTTGGCGGCGTAGTGCTTGACCGACACGCCGACGCCCTCGCCTTGGGCGCCCTCGACGAAGGCCAGCGCCAGCTCGCCGGCCAGCACAGGGTCTTCCGAGTAGGTCTCGAAATTGCGGCCGCCCAGCGGCGTGCGCTGGATGTTGACGTTGGGTCCCAGCAGGATGTTGACACCCGAGGCCCGCGCTTCCCGCGCCATGGCGGCAGCGGCCTCGCGGATGCGCTCCGGATTCCAGGTGGCACCCATGGCGACGCCGACGGGAAACGTGGTCGATGGCTCGCTCTGGGTAGACCGGTAGCCGTTGGGGCCGTCGGCCATGCGGAGGGACTCGAGTCCGACCCTCGGGATCGCGACGGTGGTCCAACCGTCGGCGCCCGCCAGCAGCGCGGCCTTCTCTTCGAGAGTCAGCCTGTGCAGCAGATCATCGACGCGGTCGTCCAGCGTTGCCGACGTTTCAGACACCGCGCCCTCCACATGCAAAGCGTCCCGCGTCCCATGATGCCGGATGGCCGCTTCGTCGTCTACAGCCCCAGCCGGCTCCATTCGATGACCGGGCAGCGGTCCATCACCACCAGCAGGCCCGCAGCGCGTGCCTTGGCGGCGGCTTCCTCGTTGATCACGCCGAGCTGCATCCAAACCGACTTGGCGCCCACTTCGATGGCCCGGTCCACCACCGGCGGGATGAATTCCGGGCGGCGGAAGCAGTCCACCATGTCGATGGGCACCGGTATCTCGCCCATGTCGGCCAGGATGGTCTTGCCCTGCTCCACCTCGCCCGCGAGCGTCGGGTTGACCGGGTAGACGTCGTAGCCATGCGCGATCAGGAAGCTCATGACGCCGTAGACCGGCTTGAACCGGTCGGTGCCCGCGCCGATCACGGCGATGGTCCTGGTATCCCTGAGAATGCTGGCGACGGCACCGTCGGTCGGGTTGGTGAATGCCATCAGCTGTCCTTCCAGTGCGGGTGGCGCTTCTCGACGAACGCGCCGATGCCTTCCTCGGCGTCGTCGAAACCCATGTTCTCGATCATCGCCTCGGCCGCTAACGCGTAAGCATCCGCAAGGTTCAGGGGCAGCTGGCGATAAAAGCCCTGCTTGCCGAAGCGCAGCACCTTGGCGGACTTGGACGCGAGCTGCGCCGCCAGCGCCCGGGTGGCGCTTTCCAGCTCGGCGGCGGGCACCAGACGGTTGACCAGGCCGATCTCGGCGGCGCGCCGGGCCGGGATCAGGTCGCCGGTCAGCAGCATGTCCATGGCGTGCTTGGGCGCCACGTTGCGTGACAGCGCCACCATGGGCGTCGAGCAGAACAGGCCGATATTGACGCCCGGCGTGGCGAAGCGGGAATCGTCGGCGGCCACGGCAAGGTCGCAGGACGCGACGAGCTGGGCGCCCGCCGCCGTCGCCACCCCGTGGACGCGGGCGATCACCGGCTGAGGCAGCGCGACGATCGCCTGCATGAGCTGGGCGCAGCTTTCGAAGGTCAGGCGGATGAAGTCCGGGTCGTTGTTGTGCGCCCTGAGCTCGCGCAGATCGTGGCCGGCGCAGAACGCCGGACCGGCGCCGGCGATGACCAGGATGCGCACGGTCTCGTCCCCGGCGATGGCGGACAGCGCATCCATCATGGCGCCCATCAGCTCGAGGCTCAGCGCGTTGCGCGCCGGGCCGCGGTTCATGGTCAGGGTGGTGACGCCCTCGGGCGTGTCGGCGCGCAGCAGCACGGCTTCGTTGGTGCTCATGGTGCTCTCCTCAGCGCAGCGGCCGGAACGTGGCCCTGATGTCCTCGACCACCGCTTCCGGCTCCTCGGCGGCGGCGAAGTGGCCGCCCACGGGATGCTCCTTGCGGTAGCGCACGTCGAACTGCTGCTCCGCCTCGGTCGACAGGCTGCGGCCCACATCGTGTTCCATATAGGTCAGCCCGGTCGGCACGTTGACCAGCGGCGTTCCCGAGTGGGACGGCTGCCACGGATATCGTCCCGCTTCGGCATAGAGCCGCGCCGAGGTCACGAAGGTGTCAGTGAACCAGTAGAGCGAGGTGGTCGTCAGCAGGAAGTCCCGGGTGAAGGCCTGCTCCACGTCGCCGTCGTTGGCGCTCCAGGCGCGACGGCGCTCCACCAACCAGGCCAATAGGCCGACGGGCGAATCATGCAGCGCATAGGCCAGCGTCTGTGGATCGAGCAT
>JBKJNE010000088.1:0-8668 GCA_046596015.1 Alphaproteobacteria bacterium | reverse complement strand
CCGTCGCAATTGCTGCTGCGCCGTCCCGACCTGCGCGGCGCCGAACAGGCGCTGCTGGCGGCGAACGCCGATATCGGCGCGGCGCGGGCGGCGTTCTTTCCCACCATCAGCCTGTCGGCCAATGGCGGCCTGTCGGGCAACATCTCGCCCGACGCCACGTCGACCTTCATCTCGCTGGCGTCGGGCCTCGCCGCGCCGATCTTCCGCGGCGGCGAACTAACCGGCGCCCTGCAGTCGGCCAAGGCGCGCCAGCGCGAGTTGGTCGCCACCTACCGCCAGGCGGTGATCACCGCCTTCGGCGAGGTCGAGGACGCGCTGGTCGCCGTGCAGAAGACGGAGGTCCGCTACCGGCACCTGGCCGAGGCGGCGGTGCAGGCGCGCGAGACCTACCGGATCGCCCAGCTACGCTACAAGGAGGGCGCGGACGATTTCCTGACCGTGCTCGACGCCCAGCGCAGCCTGTTCAGCGCCGAGGACACGCTGGTCGATGCCCAAGCCGCCCGCTACCAGGCAGCCATCGACCTGTTCCGGGCCATGGCGGGCGGCTGGTCGACGGCGGGCTAGGTGTGGAAACCGAAGTGCCAGGCGAGTTGGCTGAGCGCCATCAGGATCGCATAGCCGGTCAGGCCGAAGACGACGGCGATGCCCGCCACCTTCAGGTGCCGCTTGATGCGGGTCCAGAGGGTCATGGCACTTTCGGCGCCAGGTCGGGGCGGGCGACGCCGTTCAGCACCACCTTGCCGTCGCGGAACAGCGCCTCCAGCACATAGGAATCGCCGTCCTTGCGGACCACGGCCTGCTTCTCCAGGCGGGCGAGGTCGGTCCGCGCGGTGGTGGCCGCGAGCCTTGCGAGGGTGTCGTCGGGCAGGTCGCGGCCCTGCTCCTGCAGCCGGGCGCGCAGCGTGCGGCTGCTGTCGCGGGTCAGCGCCCAGACCAGCGCGCCCTCGGACACCCGCGCCTTGAGCGAGCCTTCCAGCCGCCTGATGACCTTGTCGGCCGAGGCATAGTCCAGCGGCTCCTCGCCCTTGAAACCCAGCTCGCCGCTCGCCGTCGCCGTGCCCTCCGGCATGTTGATCGCGACGTTCTCCAGGTAGAGCCGGGTCTGCGGCCGGAAGATGGCCGGCGCCTTCTGGCCCACCATCCGCTGCATCTCCTGCTCCTGCCGCGGCTCGGGCATGCCGGTCGAGATGATGCGCACGAAGTCGCCGTAGAGCTCGCCCAGCATGTCGCCGTCGAGCCGCGCGAGCCGCAGCCGGCCGGTGCTGCCGGTCATCCTGATCCCGTCGTAGTCGAGCGCCTCGATCTTCTGGTCGATGGCGATGGTGACGTCGCCGCGCTTGCCGTCGACGCCGAGCGCGGTCGAACCCTTGTAGACGGCGAACGGCCCGTCGATGTTGATGGCGACGGCGGTGCGCAACTCCACCGGCGAAGAGAACAGGCCGGTCAGCGACTGATTGAGGAAGCGGTCGAGGATCGCGCCCTGGGCTTCCGGCCGGTCGCCCGAATCGAGGAACTGGTTGTAAAGGTCGTAGGCGTCGTCGAGCGCGCCGGCCGACAGGTTGTTGACCTCGATGGTCCAGGCGCTGGGACCCAGGCTGCCGCCCTCGAACTCGGCCCTGTCGATGCCGAACACGGCGCTGGCGTCGAGCCGGTCGGCGCCGTCCGCCACTGTCTTCACCTTGTAGTCCAGGCCGTCGATCCTGGCGGATTCGCCGGATGCCGGGCTCATCAGCCGGACCTCGCGGACGCGGATGTCCGTGTCGCCCAGCCAGACGTGCCGGCCGCGCTTCTTCTGGTCGCTCCTGAGCGACATGCCGCGCACCAGCAGCAGCCGCTCGTCGGCCTCCCATTTGAACAGCGGCATGTCGAGCCGCACGTTGAAGGCGCGCCGCTCGGTGCCGATCCGGCCCGACGCGCCGTCCCACTCAACCGAGGTATGCGGCCCCATGGCGCCGGTGTAGTCTGGGTTGCTGACCAGCGTGGTGGATTGGCCGAACAGCCCGAACGTGGTGCGGAAGGTCAGGAACGGCTTGCCCTGCAGGTACCGGGCGAGTAGCCGCTCGATCATTTCCGGCAGGCGCAGCTCGGTTTCGGCATAGGCGAAGCCGATCTTGGGGAAGCCGCCGCGCAGCAGGATCGGGCCGTGGCTGATGGTGTGGTCGAACCGTACCGCCAGCGCCGTGCCTGGATCCAGGTCCAGCGCCTGCTGCAGGGTCTCGGCATACTGACCTTCCAGCACCAGCTTGCTGGAGGCGTTGGAGCTGAACCAGCCGCGCTCGAAGTCGACCAGCTCAATGCGGTAGGCGCCCTGCTGCGAGATGGTCCTCAGCGTGGCGCGCAACGACTGCTCGGCCGAATATCCGATGAGCCCGGGCACGACCATGAGAATCGCCGCGGCGATGCCGACGGCGGCGATGGCGCCCAGGACGCCACGCTTCATCGAAGTCCTCCCGAGTACAGGCTTATTTCCTTTTGTACCCGTGCCCGCCCGATGTTTTCCAGCGGTATCGGAAGGGCGAAGGGGCACAGGCCATCAATCGTCGCCGAGTGTGACAACTTTGCCCGGATTCAGGGTGCCCAGCGGGTCGAACGCGCGTTTCAGGCGGCGCATCAGCTCCACCTCGACCGGGCTCTTGTAGCGGATGATCTCGTCCACCTTGAGCTGGCCGACGCCGTGTTCGGCACTGATGCTGCCGTCGAGCGCCGCGACGATGTCGTGCACCACCAGGTTCACCTCTTCCCACCGCCCGAGAAAGACCTGTCTATCCATTCCGATGGGCTGGTTGAGGTTGAAGTGGATATTGCCGTCGCCCAGGTGGCCGAAGGGGACAGGGCGGATGCCGGGAATCAGCGACTCGACGGCGCCGGAGGCCGTGGCGATGAACGCCGGAATCCGGGCGATCGGCACGGACACGTCATGCTTGATGCTGCCGCCTTCGTATTTCTGCGATTCCGACAGGCTTTCGCGCAGCCGCCACAGGTCGGCGCGTTGGGCCTTCGACCGGGCGACGGCGGCGTCGGTGACCAGGCCGTGCTCCAGCGCCTGCTCCAGCAGGGCCTGCATGGCGTCCTTCAGGTCGGTGCCGTCGGCCGCGGTGGTCAGGTCGATCAGCACATACCAGGGCGAAGGCGCCGCAAGCGGGTCCCGGTTCCCCGGCATGTGCCGCACCACGAACTCCAGGCCCAGTCGCGGAATCAGCTCGAAGCTGCTGACCCGGTCGCCGGAGGTTTCCCTCACCAGCGCCAGCAGCCGCACCGCCGCGTCGACGCCGGGGACGGCTACCAGCGCCGTTTCCTGCTGCTTCGGCGCGGGAAACAGCTTCAGCACGGCCGCGGTGATCACGCCCAGCGTGCCTTCCGAGCCGAGGAAAAGCTGCTTCAGATCATAGCCGGTGTTGTCCTTGCGCAGGCCGCGCAAACCGTTCCACACCCGGCCGTCGGCCAGCACCACCTCGAGCCCGAGCACGAGATCGCGGGCGTTGCCGTAGCGCAGCACCGCGTTGCCGCCGGCATTGGTCGACAGCACGCCGCCGATCTGGGCCGAGCCCTCGGACGCGAGGCTGAGCGGAAACAGCCGGTCGACGCCCTCGGCGATCTGTTGCGCCGCGGCCAGCACGACGCCGGCCTCGAGCGTCATGGTGAAGCCTTCGGGGTCGACGGCGCGGACACGGTTGAGCCGGCCCAGCGACAGCACCACTTCGCCCGCGCCCGCATGGGGCATGGCGCCGCCGCACAGACCGGTATGGCCACCTTGCGGCACCAGCTTGATCCCGGCCTTCGAACACAGCGCGACGACGGCGGCCACCTGGGCGGTATCGCGCGGCCGGGCGACCAGCGGCGTGTCGCCATGCCAGCGGTCGCGCCATTCGGTCAGGTATGGCGCCATGTCGGCCGGATCGTCGATATAGCCGCCGGCGCCGAGCAGTGTCCTGAGGGCGTCGAGGCTCATGGCCGGCCGTCCCGTGGGGCCGCAGCGCGGCGCAGCCGGTCGTTGACGGCAAGGCCCAGCCCGGTCTGCGGTATCGGCATGACGGCGATGGCCGAGACGCCCGGATGGTCGAGCGCCCGCAGCATGGCGAACAGGTTGGCCGCGGCTTCGGTCGGGTCGCCCGACGGGCTGAGGTTGAGGGTGATCCGCGCGCCCGGGAGCGGCGGCCCGAACGCCAGCAGCGCCTCGCCGGCGCGCACCTCCGCCGCGTCGAGGCGCATGGCTGCGTCGGGCGCATAATGGCTGCTCAACTGGCCCGGCGCGTTGACGCCGTCTTGGGGCGCATGCCGCAGCAAGGGCGCGCCGGCCAGATCCTCAATGTCCTCGATAGCGATACCGCCCGGCCGCAGCAGCACGGGCGTTGCGCCCTCGAAGCCGACAATGGTGGATTCCAGGCCGACGGTGCACACGCCGCCATCGACGACCAGCGCCACGGGCAGTTCCTCGATCACGTGATGGGCGGCGGTGGGGCTGACATGGCCCGACCGGTTGGCGCTGGGCGCGGCGAGCGGCCCGCCGAACGCCCGCAGGATGTCGCGCGCCGCCGGATGGGCCGGCATGCGGACCGCCAGCGTGTCGAGGCCCGCCGAGGCGAGCAGCGACACCGCGCAGCCGTCGCGGCGCGGCAGCACCAGGGTCAGCGGCCCGGGCCAGAACCGGGCGGCGATGCGGCGGGCGAGCGGCGTCATCTCGACCAGTTCCTCGGCCTGCGCCATGTTGGCCACATGGATGATCAATGGGTTGAAGGTCGGCCGGCCCTTCATCTCGAAGATGCGCGCCACCGCCCGGTCGTCGCAGGCATCGGCGGCGAGGCCGTAGACGGTCTCCGTCGGCAGGCCGATGGGCTGCCCGGCGCGCAGCAGGGCGACGGCGCGGGCGGTCGTCGCCGGGCCGGCCTTGAAGATCGCGTGCTCGCTGGGCGCTGGTCTGTTCATCTGCGCTATATCTAAATCGCTTTCAGGCAAAGCGGAACGCTTGCTGTTGCCGGGCCAAATGGCGGTTGGTTTCACCAGGCTTCCTCTCTACGATGCCCGGAACCTGATTACCGCTCGGTAAAGACGTGGATAAGCCCAGCCTCACCTACCCGTTCGACGACCTGCCGGCTCCCGGCACGACACGCGTGATCGCGCCCGGCATCAAATGGCTGCAGATGCCGCTGCCCTTCGCGCTCGACCACATCAATCTCTACCTGATCGAGGACGGCGACGGCTGGGTGCTGGTGGATACGGGCATCCGCGGCGACAAGACCCGCGATTTCTGGCTGGAGATCTTCGACAACGAGCTGGACGGCAAGCCGATCACCCGCGTGATCGCCACCCACATGCATCCGGACCATCTGGGCCAGGCCGGCTGGCTGTGCCGGCACTTCAACGCGCCGCTGCTGATGAGCCGGACCGAGTATTTCTACGCCCGCACCTTCTCCAACGAGAACGCGCGGGTGCTGCCGCCCGAGGCGATCCAGTTCTACGAGCGCGGCGGCATCCCGGAACCGATCCTGGCCGAGATCCGGTCGCGGGGCTGGGGCGGCTTCAGCAACAATGTCGAGCCGCTGCCCATCGGCTATCACCGGCTGATCGACAACCAGGTGATCACCATCGGCGGCCGGAAATGGCGCGTCGTCACCGGCAGCGGCCATTCGCCCGAGCATGTCTGCCTCTATTGCGACGAGCTCGACGTGCTGATCTCGGGCGACCAGGTGCTGCCGCGCATCACCTCGAACGTCAGCGTCAACGCCAACGAGCCCGAGGAGGACCCGCTGCACTACTGGCTGGACTCGCACCACAAGTTCCTGTCGTTGTTGCCGGACACCGCGTTCGTCCTGCCGTCGCACAACCGGCCGTTCTACGGCCTGCACGCGCGGCTGCTCTACCTGATCGACCACCACGAGGACCGCATGCTGGCGTGCGAGGAGAAATGCGTCACGCCGCAGACCGCCCACGAGCTGCTGCCGGTGATGTTCTCGCGCGCGCTGGATTCGTTCCAGATCATGCTGGCGCTGGGCGAATGCATCGCCCACCTGCACTGCCTGATCGGCCGGGGCCGGCTGGAGCGCACGCTGGACCAGGACGGCTGCTACCGGTACCGCAGCATCGATCCCAGCCTGCCTGCGCGGGCCGATCCGGAAGGCCACGACAGCCCCGACCTCGCACCGCTGATGGTCTAGGAGCCCGGCATGGACCGGCCCTGGCTCGCGCATTACCCGCCCAACGTGGACTGGCACCAGGAATTCGAGCCGCGCCCCGTCTATGCGGCGCTCGATTCCGCGTCGGCGCAGTGGCCGGACAACGTCCATCTCGACTTCTTCGGCCGCGAGTTCAGCTACCGCCAGATACTGGAAATGGTCGCCCGGGCCGCGAAGGGCTTGCAGAAGCTGGGTGTCGGCAAGGGCGTCAGGGTGGGCCTGTTCCTGCCCAACTGCCCGCAGCAGGTGATCAGCTATTTCGCCGTGCTCAAAGCGGGCGGCATCGTCGTCAACTACAGCCCGCTCTACGCGGAGAACGAGCTGCTCGCGCAGATCGAGGATTCCGGCACCGACATCATGGTGACGCTCGATCTGGCGCTGCTCTACCCGAAGGCGCGCGACATGATTGACAAGAGCCGGATGCGCAAGCTGGTGGTGTCGCGCCTGTCCGACACCATGCCGTTGCTCAAGGGCGCCGCGTTCCGGCTGCTGAAGCGCGACGCCATCGCCGCGCGCCAGTGGGACGACCGCCAGGTGACGTGGCAGGATCTGCTCGACAATGACGGCCGCTTCGAGCCCGCGCCTATCGATCCGGTCGAGGACGTCGCCGTCCTCCAGTACACCGGCGGCACCACCGGCGTCCCGAAGGGCGCCATGCTCACCCACGCCAACGTCTACATCAACGGCTGCCAGAACCGGGCGTGGTTCCCCGACTTCATGCCGGGACAAGAGACCACCATCGGCGCGCTGCCGTTCTTCCATGCCTTCGCCATGACCACCATCCTGGTGATGGGCACCATGACCGGCTGCCGCATCGTGCTGCATCCCAAGTTCGAGCTTGATGCGGTAGTGGACGACGTCATCGCCAAGAAGCCCAGCTCGCTGCCTGGCGTTCCCACCATGTTCACGGCCCTCGCCAACCATCCCAAGGTGAACAAGCAGTCGTTCGCGTCGGTGCGCTGGGCCATGTCGGGCGGCGCGCCGCTTCCTGCGCAGGTCCGCCACCATTTCGAGAGCGTGACCGGGGTGAAGATCCTGGAAGGCTACGGGCTCACCGAATGCTCGCCGACCGCCACCTGCGGGCCGGAGGTCGGCGTCAACAAGGAGGGCTCCATCGGCCTGCCGCTGCCGCGAACCGACATCGTCATCGTCGACCGCGACGACCCGCACAGGGTGCTGCCGCCCGGCGAGACCGGCGAGATCTGCATCGTCGGCCCGCAGGTGATGAAAGGCTACTGGAACAACCCGGACGCCACCAACGCCGCCATCGTCGACGGCAGGCTGCGGTCCGGCGACGTAGGCTACATGGACGCCGACGGCTACACCTTCATCATCGACCGGATGAAGGACCTGATCCTGGTCGGCGGCTTCAACGTGTTCCCGCGCTTCGTCGAGGAAGCGATCCACAAGCATCCGGCGGTCAAGGAAGTCACGGTCATCGGCATCCCCGACGAATACCTGGGCGAGGCGCCCAAGGCGTTCGTAGTGCTGAAGGATGGCGGCGACAGGCTGGACGCCGAGAAACTCACCGAGTTCCTGCGCGGCCAGATCGGCAAGCACGAGCTGCCACGCGAAATCGAATTCCGCAAGGAGCTGCCCAAGACCGCCGTCGGCAAGCTGTCGAAGAAGGAGCTGGTGGCGGAAGAGGCGGCTAAGCGGGCGAAGACCGCGACAGCGACCTAATCATTGATGTACTTCGCGAAGATCGCTTCGATCTCTTTATCCGAAACGAATTCTCCCTTGTCCGCGCTCTTGAGGGCTTTCTTGATCCCGGCGATCTGCCACGCGGACACCTCATCCAGATATGGATCTATGGAACGGTCTGATGGTTCGTCGTTCATCACGTGGAGAGCCGGTGCGGCCATCTGTTCGACTGTGTGACATTCTATCTCGCGTCTCTATGATCTGGCGACAGGTGCATGCATGACAACGCTGCTGATCTCCCATTCCGACTGCCTCGACCACGATACGTCGCCTGGCCATCCCGAATCACCGGACCGGCTGCGGGCCGTCATGCGGGCGCTGGAGGCCGATGAATTCCGAACCCTCCGCCGGGAGGAGGCGCCCGTCGCGACCGACGGACAAATTCTCCGCGCCCATCCCGCCGAAATCCTCCGCTATATCGCCACGGCGTCCGAACAGGCCGGTGACGGTTACGCGCGGATCGACGCCGACACGATCGTGTCGCGCGGTTCCGAGCTGGCCGCGCGCCGGGCGGCGGGCGCGGTCTGCCGCGCCGTCGCGGCGGTGGCGCGGGGCGAGGCGGGTAACGCCTTCTGCGCGGCGCGGCCGCCGGGCCATCACGCGGAATCGGTCAGGCCCATGGGATTCTGCCTCTACAACAACGTCGCCATCGGCGCGCTGGAGGCCCGCGCGCAGCACGGCATGGCGCGCGTCGCGGTGGTCGACTTCGACGTCCATCACGGCAACGGCACCCAGGCGGCGTTCCAGGCCGATGACAGTCTGTTCCTCGCCTCCATCCACCAGTCGCCGCTCTA
>JBKJNE010000052.1:0-5479 GCA_046596015.1 Alphaproteobacteria bacterium | reverse complement strand
GGCTACCTGCTGTTCGACGAGCTGAACATGGGCGTCAGCACCCGCACCGGCAAGTCGGGCGCCCGCTCGACCGGCGCCGACGTGCTGGAGGACCTGGCGGCGCAAGGCCATGACCTGCCGGCCCGCGTGCTCGACTGGCGCCAGATCTCCAAGCTGAAGAGCACCTACACCGACGCGCTGCAATTGCAGATCGACCCGGTCACCCAGCGCATCCACACCTGCTACGCCATGGCCTCGACCACGACGGGCCGCCTGTCGTCGACCGAACCCAACCTGCAGAACATCCCGATCCGCACATCGGAAGGCCGCAAGATCAGGCAGGCGTTCATTCCGAAGGACGGCCACAAGCTGATGTCGGCCGACTACAGCCAGATCGAGCTGCGCATCCTGGCGCACATGGCCGATATCGCCGCGCTGAAGCAGGCCTTCGCCGACGGCCTCGACATCCACGCCATGACCGCGTCGGAAGTCCTCGGCATTCCGATGGAAGGCATGCCGCCCGAGCAGCGCCGCCGCGCCAAGGCCATCAATTTCGGCATCATCTACGGCATCTCGGCGTTCGGCCTGGCGCGCCAGCTCGGCATCCCGCAGAGCGAGCCCAAGGCCTATATCGCGCGGTATTTCGAGCGCTTCCCCGGCATCCGCGCCTATATGGACGAGACCATCGCCGGGGCGCGCGAGAAGGGCTACGTCACGACCCTGTTCGGCCGCCGGGTGCACATCAAGCCGATCAACGACAAGAACCCGGCTATGCGCCAGTTCGGCGAGCGCGCCTCGATCAACGCGCCGATCCAGGGCTCGCCCGCCGACATCATTCGCCGCGCCATGGTGCGCATGCCCGGCGCGCTGGAGAAGGCCGGGCTGCGGACGAAGATGCTGCTGCAGGTGCATGACGAACTGGTGTTCGAGGTGCCCGAGAGCGAGCTCGGCGCGGCGGGCGACCTGGCCCGCACAGTGATGGAAGGCGCCGCCGCGCCGGCCGTCAACCTGTCGGTGCCGCTCACCGTCGGCGTCGGCGTCGGCGGCAACTGGGACGAAGCCCACTAAGGAAGCACTGATGAGCAACGGCAAGACGGGTCGGGTCGCCGGCAAGGTGGCGGTCGTGACCGGCGCCGCGGGCGGCCTGGGATCGGCCATCGCGCGGCGGCTGGCGCAGGAAGGCGCCAGCGTGGTGCTGACCGACATCAACCTGGCGGCGGTGGAGAAGATCGCGGCGGAAATCCCCGGCAGCATCGCCCTGCAGCACGACGTCACCGACGAGGCGCGCTGGCAGGAAGTGCTGAAGGCGGCGGCCGAGAAGTTCGGCGCCATCCACGTGCTGGTCAACAACGCCGGCATCGGCTCCGTCGGCAACATCGAGCAGGCCGAGTTCGCCGAGTGGAAACGGGTGCATTCCATCGACCTGGACAGCGTGTTCCTGGGCTGCAAATACGCGGTGCCCTATCTGCGCGCGGCGGCGACGCCCGAGCGCGGCTGCGCCATCGTCAACATCTCGTCCATCGCGGGCATCGTCGCCGGACACAATGTGCCGGCCTACAACTCGGCCAAGGCGGCGGTGCGGCACCTGACCAAGTCGGTGGCGCTGCACTGCGCGCGCAAGGCCCCGGGCGTGCGGTGCAACTCGGTGCACCCGGCCTTCGTCGACACCCCCATCCTCGACGACATCGCCGTCAACATGCCGCGCGAGGAAGCGCTCGTGAAGCTGGGCCGCCAGATTCCACTGGGCAAGGTGGGCGAGCCCGACGACGTCGCCTGGGGCGTGGTCTACCTGGCGTCCGACGAGTCCAAATTCATGACCGGCGCCGAGCTGGTGCTCGACGGCGGCATCAGCGCCATGTAGGCGCAGGGCTCGAACCTGATCGGCCTGTGCCTTGTCCAACTGTAAGTTCTTACAGTTCCCCTCGGGCGAATTTTGGCGTGTCCTGTTCACGGGTGGAAACGCCGTGAAAAACGGCCGGAACATGAGGTCGGGGGTCCGCGGGAATGGCCGTTGCTAAGTCCACGTCAGTGGTCAGGGAGCAGCCGAGGCTGCGCATCGAGCACCGCGTCCTGGTGGCGTCGGCGGATGGATCGATGCAGAACCAGACCCGGAAGCTGGAAAAAATGCTCGATGAATTCTATGTTGAGCATGGGTCGGCGTGGGAACTGGTCAACATGTTCAAGGTGGGGACATCCGACTTCATGGCCAACCATCAGGAATTGCTGTTCATCTTCCAGCGCCGCACCTATCAGGCTGCTTCCGACTAATCGCGCCGGACAGGTGCGGCAACAGGTTTACCGAGGGTTATTTTGAGACAGATTCAGGTGGAGAGGCTCGCGCCCGTCCCGGGTGTGGAGCCGAACAGTTCGCTCATCGACTTCGTACGGACCTCGCCCGACGAGGTCGTGCTGGGCCGGCGGTTCCAGAAGGTCATCCAGAGCCTCGGCTTTTCCCACTACATCTATTGCCAGATCGACGTCAGCCAGCCCCGGCTGTACATGATCTGCTCGACCTACCCCGACGAGATCCGGCGCGTCTGGGCCGATTCCAGCGTTTCGGTCCGCGACCCGCTGATCCCCTACGTCATCACCAAGACCACGCCGGTCCGGCGCACCGACATCGGAGACGACGGGTCGTGGGCCAGCGACATCTTCGTCGGCCTCAAGGATTTCGGCATCTATTCTCCAGCCTGGCACTTTCCGGTGCGCGACCAGACCAACTACATGGGCCTGTTCGCGGTGACCCCGACCAAGGCGGACTACGAGGCGCTGGGCAAGGATCACTTCGACCACGCCGCGCTGCTGATGCCGGCGCTGTGCAACCAGGCGCACGAGACCTGGTGCCAGCTAACGACCGGCGCCGGCGAGGGCACACCGTCACTGAGCGACCGGGAGATCGAGATCCTGAGCTGGCTGAGCCACGGCAAGTCCACCGAGGACATCGCCGAGATCATGCAGATCGCCGAGCGGACGGTGAACTACCACGTGGCCAACCTGAAGACCAAGCTGGGCGTCGAGACCCGCGCCCATGCCGTCGCCCAGGCCATGCGGCTGCGGCTGATCTGACCGCCGCGGCGGTCAGTGGGCGTAGGATACCTTCTGGACGATGGTGACCACTTCCTCCTCGAGTGTTTCCTCGAGCAGCTTCCAGAACGCCGGATAGTCGGAGCGCTCGGACACCTTCTTCATCACGTCGGCATAGGCGTTGCCGTCGGGGATTTCCCAGATGTCGATCACCGTGTGCAGGCGGCCGACGGTGGTCACCCAGGCGCCGACCAGCTTCCAGCCATAGCTTTCGATGATCGGCACCTGTTTGGCCATGCCCTCGCAGAAGCGCTTGTAGCCGTCCATGCGGACCTTGAGGGTGACGTGCAGATAGAGCGGTGACGACATGAAACTCTCCCGTTTCGCGGTGGCCCGTCGACGGCGGGCGCGACCCTTAGCATGACGCGCGTCATCTTTTGTTTTCCAGAAAAATGTTGGCGGATCATGGTGCGGAGATACCCACCGATCCCAATATTCTGTCTTGTCCCCGTGCCGGGCGGAGTTCACTGTTTCCGGCATGACCACGGGAGAGGAGCAAGGACCATGAGCGTGTTTCGCATCGCCTGCGCCTTCATCGTCATGATCGCCCTCGCCAGCCCGGCGGCCTTCGCGGCCGGCGGCGGCGGTGGCGGCGGCAGCTCCGGCGGCGTCGCGCCGTCGGGTCCCGATCCCAACAAGGCCTATGCGGACGGCATCGCCGCGCTGCAGGCCGGCGACTACAAGAAGGCCGAACGCCAGTTCAAGACCGTGCTCGGCGCGGTGCCCAAGAACGCCGAGGCGAACTACTACATGGGCATGGCCAAGGCCGGCAACGGCAAGCACGACGACGCCATCAGGTACCTCGAAAAGGCGGTCAAATACGACGAGTACCAGTACGGCGCCTACGACCAGCTCGGCCGCTCCTACATGGCGCTGGGCAAGAAGGCCGAGGCCCAGCAGGCGCTGGACGCGCTCAACGCCAAGGCGCAGGCCTGCGGCGACACCTGCGCGCCGGCGCTGATCGCGGCCCGCGACGGCCTGAAGAGCGTCGTCGAGGGCGGCGCCCCCGCCGCGGCGCCCGCACCCCAATCGCTGCTGTTCGGCCCGCGGGCCGAACCGCGCGCCGCCTACATGGACGTGGTCGCGCTGATCAACAGCGGTAAATTCGAAGAGGCTATCGTCAGCCTCAAGGCGCTGGGCGCGGCCATCGGCCCCAATGCCGACGTGATGAACTATCTGGGTTATTCCAGCCGCAAGCTGGGCCGGTTCGACCAGGCGCTAGGCTACTACGAGCAGTCGCTGGCGCTCGACCCCAACCATCGCGGCGCCCATGAATACCTCGGCGAGCTGTTCGTCGAGCTCCGACAGATGGACAAGGCCCGCGCCCAGCTCGCCACCCTCGACCGGCTGTGCCCATACGGCTGCACCGAGCGTGAGATGCTGGCCGACAGGATCGAGGCGGTGGTGGTTGGCGCGAAGTAGCCTGCTGTCGATCGCGTTCGCCGGCGCGGTCCTCGCCGCGCCGGCTGTCGCGAGTTCGGCGTGGGCGCTCGACGACCTGAACTGGCTGGCTCCCGGCGCCGACCGTGCGGCGGCGCTGACCACGGCGCCGCCCGAATGCCTGGCCGCGCCGTCCGACCCGGAGCGCGCCTGGCTGGTGTCGCTGGGGCGGGTGGCGTTCCGGTCCCCGGCGCTGCTGGGCGGGCTGGCGGCGCGCAGCGGCATGTCCTGCGACACCTGCCACCGCAACGGCCACGGCAACCCGCCCTTCTTCATCGCTGGTGTGTCAAGCGCGTCCGGGACCGCCGACGTCACCTCGGCTATCTTCAGCCAGACGCGCGGCGACGACATCGTCAACCCGGTGCCGATCCCGGACCTGACCGGCGTGGGCGCGAAATCCAGCTTCGGCACCATGCGTCCGGCCCATGACCTGCCCGGCTTCGTGCATTCGGTGATGGTCGAGGAATTCCAGGGCAAGGAGCCCGCGCCCGCCGTCGCCGAGGGTCTCGTCGCCTATGTGGCGGCGCTGAAGCGGAGCGCCTGCCCGGCGGAACCGTCGGTTCCGATCAGCTTCCGGCGCGCGGCGGACGAGCTGTCCGGCACCTACGCCGTGCTGCTCGCCGCCATGGACCGGGGCGACCCGAACGCCGCCGATTTCGTGCTGCGGTCGCTGAACCTGGCGCTGGGCCGGCTGGCGCAGCGCTTTCCCGCCGCGCCCGAGACGGCGGACGCGCTGCCCGCGCTGGGCCGCGACCTGGGCGCCCTCCGCCCGCTGATCCGCGGCGACCCGGACGGCGCGCGGCGCGCGCTGGCGGCGTGGCGCACCCGGCTCGATGCAACCTTGCGGACGCTGGCAGCGCGAGAGGGCGACAGCCTGTTCGACCGGCGCGCCGTGGAACGGTTCCTGGCCGGCCAGTGAAAATGCCGCCCTCAAGCACAAACTGGCGGCCGGTCTTTCGCGCGATATTCGGTCGAG
>JBKJNE010000534.1:0-3903 GCA_046596015.1 Alphaproteobacteria bacterium | reverse complement strand
GATGGCGATGTAGCCGTGCGTCAGCTCGCAGGTCCACACCGTCGCCTTGCCGTGCCCCACCGCTAGATCGACCTTGATGTCAATCTCCCTGCCCTTCAGATGGCGGGTCAGCTCGTCCTCGTCATAGCCGGGGCGCACCCGGCCGGCCCCGGTCAGCACCTGGCCGCCGAAGGTCACGGTCAGCCGCTTCGGGTCGACCTTTTCGTAGGACTTGCCGACCGCCATGACGATGCGGCCCCAGTTGGCGTCCTCGCCCGCGATGGCGGTCTTCACCAGCGGCGAGTTGGCGATCATCTTGGCGACGCGCTTGGCCGCCGCGTCGTCCTCGGCGCCACCCACCCTGACCGTGATGAATTTCTGCGCGCCCTCGCCGTCCCGCACGACCTGGCGGGCCAGGTCGCCCATCACCGCCTCGAGCTTGGCCTTGAAGTCGGCCAGCGCCGGATCTGCCGCGTCGGTCACCGGCGTATTGCCCGCCCCGCCGGTGGCGAACAGCAGCAGCGTGTCGGAGGTCGAGGTGTCGCTGTCGACGGTGATGGCGTTGAAGCTGCGCTCGTTGACGTCGCGCAGCAAGGCATCGAGCGCATCCCGGCCGATCGCCGCGTCGGTCGCCACATAGGCCAGCATGGTCGCCATGTTGGGCTCGATCATGCCCGAGCCCTTGGCGATGCCGTTGATGGTGACGGCCGCGCCGCCGATGGACGCGGTCGCGGTAGCGCCCTTCGGAAAGGTATCGGTGGTCATAATGCCGCGAGCGGCGGCTTCCCAGCCGTCCTCGGACAGGGCGACCGACGGCAGCGCATTGACGATCTTCTCATAGGGGAGCGGCACACCGATCACGCCGGTCGAGGACACCATCACGTCCTCGGCCGCGCAGCCCAGCAGCCGGGCCGCCGCCTTCGCCGTCTCGGCCGACGCGGTATATCCCTCGTCGCCGGTGAACACGTTGGAGTTGCCGGCGTTCACCACCAGCGCCCGCGACCGGCCGCCCGACGCCATGAGCGCATCGCGGCACCACAGGATCGGGGCGCCCGGCGTCAGCGAACGGGTGAACACGCCGGCGACGACGGTGCCGGCCGGGAAGGTGATGAAGGTGACATCGGGCCTGTCCCTGTACTTCACGCCGGCCGCGATGGTGCCAAGGCGGACACCCGCGACGGGCGGCAGCCTGGGGAAACCCTCGGGGGCAAGCGGAGACAAGGTCGTCGCGACCATTCATTCAACTCCAGAATCGTGTTTCCGCTTAGGGGCCGGATGCCCGGCTCTCAGCCGAAAAGCAGGTCGTCGGGCTTGGCGATGGGCTGCTTCTTATCATAGGCCATCCAGCCTTTCACCAGCCGGATGAGATACCAGATCCACACCAGGGCCATGAGCGGAAACCCGATGATCATCCCGATGATGGTCATTACCAGGATCCAGCTCACGAACATGCCGGCCAACCCAACCCAGAATGTCCGGATCAGCCACATATCGTGGCTTTCCCGCCAGGTTCCGGCGTTCTCGCCGCGCTGAGTGTATGAAATGACCACGCCTGCCACGGCGCCAATGCCGGAGAACAGTCCTACGGCGTAGCAGATGTAGGCAATGATGCCCATGTCGGTCGAACCGGTCTGTGGCGCAATCTGATTGTCGCTCATGGCAATTTCCCTCGCCCGTTGTTGGACTCGAACATTGTGCCCGCATCCGTCGTTACCTTCAAATCCAGATCACCGCCGCCCAGGGTTCATTGACATAACCCTATGCCGGTCTTATGTGTCCCCGATGTGTGGGTCGCCCGGCCATTGGGCGAGGAAGCAGGGTTTTGCATGCTCGGAATAGGCAACTTCGCCAAGCGGCTCTTCGGCTCGGCCAATGATCGCATCGTCAAGGGCTATGCGCCGCGCGTGCTGGCGATCAATGCCCTGGAACCGCAGATCAAGGCGCTGACCGACGAACAGCTCCGCGCCAGGACCACCGAGTTCCGCAAGCGGATCGACGACGGCGCGACGCTGGACAGCCTGCTGGTCGAGGCCTTCGCCGTGGTGCGCGAGGCCGCCTGGCGGGCGTTGGGGCAGCGGCATTTCGACGTGCAGCTCATTGGCGGCATGGTGCTCCATGACGGCGGCATCGCCGAGATGCGCACCGGTGAAGGCAAGACGCTCGTCTCGACGCTGGCGACCTACCTGAACGCCGTCGGCGGCAAGGGCGTGCACGTGGTGACCGTCAACGACTACCTGGCCAGCCGCGATTCGAAGTGGATGGGCCAGATCTTCAAGTTCCTGGGCCTCGACGTGGGCTGCATCGTGCACGGCCTCGACGACGACGAACGCCGCTACGCCTACGCCTGCGACATCACCTACGGCACCAACAACGAGTTCGGCTTCGACTACCTGCGCGACAACATGAAGTTCTCGCTCGAGGCCATGGTGCAGCGGCCGTTCAACTTCGCGATCGTCGATGAGGTGGACAGCATCCTGGTGGACGAGGCGCGCACCCCGCTGATCATCTCCGGCCCGACCGAGGACAATTCCGAGCTCTACCGGACGATCAACAAGTATATCGACGACCTCGCCGAAGAGGACATCGAGAAGGACGAGAAGGCCAAGACCGTCGTGCTCACCGAAGGCGGCACCGAGCACATGGAACAGATTTTGAAGCAGGCCGGCCTGATCGAAGGCGGCAGCCTGTACGACATCGAGAACGTGTCGATCGTGCACCACGTCAACCAGGCGCTGCGCGCCCACAAGATGTTCACCCGGGACGTCGACTACATCGTCAAGGACGACAAGGTCATCATCATCGACGAGTTCACCGGCCGCATGATGGAAGGCCGCCGGTTCTCGGAAGGCCTGCACCAGGCGCTGGAGGCGAAGGAGCAGGTCCGCATCCAGAACGAGAACCAGACGCTGGCCTCGATCACCTTCCAGAACTATTTCCGCCTCTATCCCAAGCTGTCGGGCATGACCGGCACGGCCTCGACCGAGGCGGCCGAGTTCGCCGACATCTACCGCCTGAACGTGGTGGAGATCCCCACCAACGTGCCGGTTCAGCGCATCGACGAGAACGACGAGGTCTACCGGACGGCGCGTGAGAAGTATGACGCGATCATTACCCAGATCGAGGCGTGCACCGAGCGCGGCCAGCCGGTGCTGGTCGGCACGGTCAGCATCGAGAAGTCCGAGCTGCTGTCCGAGCTGCTGAAGAAGCGCAAGATCACGCACAACGTGCTGAACGCGCGCTATCACGAGCAGGAAGCCTACATCATCGCCCAGGCGGGCCGCTGGGGCGGCGTGACCATCGCCACCAACATGGCCGGCCGCGGCACCGACATCCAGCTGGGTGGCAACATCGAGATGCGCATCGCCGCCGAGCTCGAAGCCGTCGAGGACGACGCCGGGCGCCAGCGCCTGACCGATTCGATCACCGCCGAGATGATGGACGAGCGCGCCAGGGTGAAGGCCGCCGGCGGCCTCTACGTCATCGGCACCGAGCGGCACGAGAGCCGCCGCATCGACAACCAGCTTCGCGGCCGTTCGGGCCGCCAGGGCGATCCGGGCCATTCCAAGTTCTACCTGTCGCTGGAAGACGACCTGATGCGCATCTTCGGGTCGGAGCGCATGGACAGCATGCTGGTGCGCCTGGGCCTGGAGGAAGGCGAGGCGATCACCCATCCGTGGATCAACAAGGCGCTCGAGAAGGCGCAGATGAAGGTCGAGGCCCGCAACTTCGACATCCGCAAGAACCTGCTCAAATACGACGACGTGATGAACGACCAGCGCAAGGCGATCTACGAGCAGCGCCGCGAGCTGATGGAAGCCGAGGAGGTTTCCGAGACGCTTTCCGCCTCCATCAGCTCGCGGCGCTGCTCGTAGATCGCCTTGCGCTGGTCGTTCATCACGTCGTCGTATTTGAGAAGGTTCTTGC
>JBKJNE010000396.1:0-2503 GCA_046596015.1 Alphaproteobacteria bacterium | reverse complement strand
CATCGAGAACCTGCATCCGCTCGATGGTCTTGCAGCCGTTGAACCACAGCGCCATGCCGACGACGTGCTTCCAGCCGATGCCGCTGGCCCGCGCCCGCTTCAGCAGGGTGCGGATGTGATCGGGGGTGTAGTAGGTACTCCAGGCGGTCTGGTAGGCCTCCCGCCACTGGTCCGGCGACATACTGCCGGAATGGGCCGTGGTCACGTGGTTCAGGTCGTATTTGTTCAGGTCCGGGTCCATCCACGCGCCCTTGCCGAACAGTTTCTGGTGATCCTCGGAACCGGGGAGCGGCGTCAGGATGAAGAACTCCAGGATGTCGAGCGGCAGCTCGCGCTTGATGATCTCCACGTCGCGGCGCACCGACTCCGGCGTGTCGCTTGGGAAGCCGATGATGTAGCCGGCGAAGATGATGATCCGGTGGTCGTGCCAGGCCTGCATCATCTGGCGGTATTCGTCGATGTGGTTCTGCCGCTTGCCCGCCGCCATCAGCGAGTCCGGGTTGATGCTTTCCAGCCCGATGAACACCTTGTTGCAGCCGGCGCGCGCCGCCTTTCCGATGAAGTTCTCGATCCGGTGGCACAGCGTATCCACCTGTATGGTGAACTTGATGGCGATGCCATCGCGCTCGCGCAGCAGGATCAGCCGGTCGAAGATCTCCTCCCAGTCCTTGTTGCGCGCGAAGTTGTCGTCGGTGATGAAGAAGTCGTTGATGCCCTGGGCGACGTTGACGCGGATGATCCGCTCGACGTCGTCGGCGCCGCGCCGGCGCGACTTGCGGCCCTGCACATTGATGATGGTGCAGAAGCTGCACTGGAACGGGCAGCCGCGCCCGGCATCGAAGCTGGTCTGCATGCCCATGCTGCGCACGATGCGATCGCGCGGCAGAAACGGCACCGGCTCATTGTCCAGGTTGGGCAGGTCGTTCAGGTAGTTGTAGACCGGCTGCAGCGTGCCGTTCCGGGCGTCACGCAGCAGCGCGTCCATGCGGCCTTCCGCCTCGCCGGCGAACAGGCTGATGCCCAGGTCGATGGCCTGCTGCAACTCGGGCTGCATGCCGGGCAGCATGGACAGGCTGCCGCTGACGTGGAAGCCGCCGATCACCACCGGCACGTCCGCTGCGCGGAAGCGCCGCGCCAGGTCCATGGCGCGCGGAAACTGGTTCGACTGCACGCCGATCAGTCCGACGAAGCCGCAGCCCGCGGAGTGGATGCGGGCGATGATCGCGTTCACGTCGACCTTGGTGTTGGTTTCGTCGATGGCGTCGCAGACGATGGGGATGTCGAGCACGTCCCGGTCGGCGCAGTCCATCACCAGGCCATAGACCGCGGCCAGGCTGTTGGAGGGGATCACCGAGCGCCGCCAGCGGATCACATAGCCGTCATCGTCATAGTGTGACGGCTTGATCAGGATGACAGGAAAGGTTCCTGCGTTGTGCATGGCGGCTCTCCGGCGGATACTCTTTCCGCTGCGCTGACCTCGTGCCCCCGCGTCTCTAGTATCTCATAGTTGGCGGCAAAAGGGAAAACCCCTGGATGCGAAACCGTTCCACCGCATCCGCTGGACCTTGACGCGGCGGCCGATGCACGGGAAACGCTGGGGCGGGAACTCATCGGAACGACGACATGTGCGGCCGCTATACCAACAAGCTGACCTGGAGCGACGTCGTGGCCTATTACCGGCTGCTGTTCGACACGCCGATGAACCTGCGGCCGCGTTACAACATCGCCCCGACCCAGGACGTGCTGACCATCGTGGCGGGCGACGGCGGCCGCCGCGCGGCGACCATGCGCTGGGGCCTCGTGCCGTTCTGGGCCAAGGAGATGCCCAACGCCTCGACCATCAACGCCCGCGCCGAGGGCATCGCCGAAAAGCCCATGTGGCGCGATCCGTTCCGCCAGCGGCGCTGCGTGGTGGTGGCGGACGGCTTCTATGAATGGACCGGCAAGCCCAGCGACCGACAGCCGCACTACTTCACCCGCGCCGACGGCCAGCCGCTGTCCTTCGCCGGCCTGTGGGACAGGAGCACGGTGTTCGACATCGTGTCCTGCGCCATCGTCGTCACCGAGGCGAACAGGCAGATGCGCGCCTGGCACGACCGCATGCCGGTGGTGCTGGAAGCCGGCGACATCGACCGCTGGCTCGCCGAGCCCGACGCGAGCCTGCTGAGGCCATCGAAGGCCGAGTTGCACATCCACCCGGTATCGAAGGCGGTCAACAACGTGCGGAATGAAGGGCCGGATTTGATCGAGCCCATCGGACAGGATCTGTTGCCGGGCCTCATCTAGCCTCATGTGGAATCGGCCAGATCGCTGAAGTCCCGTACCGGGCCGCGCATCCTCACGCGGCGGACGAAGCCGCCGGAAGGCTTCTCGTTGCCGGGATGCGTCATGGGCGTGATTATGACCAGCACCGATGAAACGGCAAGGTTGGGCGCTTGACCCACTACCACCCGTCGCCCAAACTCCGCCGCCAGGGGAAAGTTACGCATGAATAAAATCCGGG
>JBKJNE010000272.1:0-8391 GCA_046596015.1 Alphaproteobacteria bacterium | reverse complement strand
GCTATAATATCGAGAGCCTGACCGTGGCCGAAGTGAACCACACCGAGGGCCTGTCGCGCATCACCGTGGTGACGCGCGGCACGCCGCCGGTGATCGAGCAGATCAAGGCCCAGCTCGAGCGGCTGATCCCGGTGCACAAGGTGTCGGACCTGACGGTGGAAGGCCCGGCGGTCGAGCGCGAGCTGGCGCTGGTCAAGGTCGCCGCGACGGGTGAT
Source organism: Alphaproteobacteria bacterium (assembly GCA_046596015.1). Taxonomy (GTDB): domain Bacteria; phylum Pseudomonadota; class Alphaproteobacteria; order SMXS01; family SMXS01; genus RI-34. The sequence goes on along the minus strand of JBKJNE010000272.1, from coordinate 8,176 downwards.
CCGCGCGTCGAGAGCCTGCGCCTTGCCGACGCGTTCCGGGCGCGGGTACTCGACACCACGACGGACAGCTTCACCTTCGAGATCACCGGCAGCTCGGAGAAGATCGACGCCTTCGTCGAGTTGATGAAGCCGCTCGGCCTGGTCGATGTGTCGCGCACCGGCGTAGTCGCCATCAAGCGCGGCGCGGGCGGCATGTAACGCACCTAAACCTTGCGCAAGCGCCGCGACGACGTTAAGGCAGTGCGCACCTGATCAACCCAACGAACCAGTCCACAGGGGAAGCCACCATGCGGGTGTATTACGACCGCGACGCGGATGTGAATCTGATCAAGACCAGGAAGGTCGTCATCGTCGGTTATGGCAGCCAGGGCCATGCCCACGCGCTCAACCTGCGCGACAGCGGCGTCAAGGAAGTGGCCGTGGCGCTGCGTCCCGGCTCGGCCACCGCCAAGAAGGCCGAGAACGAGAACCTGAAGGTCATGAGCCCGTCGGAAGCCGCCAGGTGGGCCGACGTCATCATGGTGCTGACGCCCGACGAGAACCAGGCCGCGCTCTATGCCGACGACCTTGCCGCCAACATGAAGCCGGGCGCCGCGCTGATGTTCGCGCACGGCCTCAACATCCATTTCCGGCTGATCGAGCCGCGCCCGGACATCGACGTGATGATGGTCGCGCCGAAGGGTCCGGGCCACACGGTCCGCTCCGAGTACCTGCGTGGCGGCGGCGTGCCCTGCCTCGTGGCCGTGCACCAGAATCCGTCGGGCAACGCGCTCGACATCGGCCTGTCTTATGCCAGTGCCATCGGCGGCGGCCGCGCCGGCGTGATCGAGACCAATTTCCGCGAGGAATGCGAGACCGACCTGTTCGGCGAGCAGGTGGTTTTGTGCGGCGGCCTGGTCGAGCTGATCAAGGGCGGTTTCGAAACCCTGGTGGAAGCCGGCTACGCGCCCGAGATGGCGTATTTCGAGTGCCTGCACGAAGTGAAGCTGATCGTCGACCTGATGTATGAGGGCGGCATCGCCAACATGCGCTACTCGATCTCCAACACCGCCGAATATGGCGACTACGTCTCGGGTCCGAGGGTCATCAACGCCGAGACCAAGGCCGAGATGAAGCGCATCCTGAAGGACATCCAGGACGGCCGCTTCGTACGCGACTTCGTGCTCGAGAACAAGGCCGGCTATCCCATGTTCAAGGCCATGCGCGGCAACCAGGCCAAGCACCAGATCGAGGAAGTCGGCGAGAAGCTGCGCGCCATGATGCCCTGGATCGCCAAGAACAAGCTGGTCGACAAGGCCCGCAACTAGGTCGCCGGCCAACGCCGCGAGACACGGACCCCCGCCCGAAAGGCGGGGGTTTTTTGTTTGTGCACATCCCAAACTCCGTAGAAATACCCGCGTGCGCGGGAATGACGTAGGATTTGTGAGGAACTAAACGGGGAACGGCGCTCCATGGAACCTCACGTCTCGGCGAGGCAGCTTCGCACGCGGGCGCGCATCGCCGCCCATGCGCTGTGGGACCTGATGGCGCGGCCCGAGGCGGCGCCGGGCACCGTGCCGTTCCATGCCGAGGCGATTACCGCGCCGTGGGTGACCGGCGTGTTCGCCGGCACGGCGCCCGGTGCGCGGGCCGAGACGGTGCGCATCGTTGGCGGCGATGACGGCTCCAGCGTGAGGCGCGGCATCCAGGTGGACTGGAACGACGCGGGCGTGACGGCCTCGCTGCCGACGCGGCTGTTCGCCAAGTCGACGCCGACCTTGGCGACGCGGCTGTCGGCGGGCATGGCCGCGCCGTCCGAGGGGCGGTTCCTGAAGGAGGTCCGGCCGTCGCTCGATATCGAGGCGCCGGTCTGCCGCTATTCCGGCCGGGATGCGGATTCCGGGCGTTCGCTGCACCTGTTCGACGATCTCACGGTCACGCGCGGCGCGAGCTTCTGCCAGGTCGATACCGTCATCGGCCGCGCGCAGGTGGAGGGCATGATCGACACCCTCGCCACGCTGCACGGTTCGCTGCGGCAGGCGGCGGCGACGGATGCGCTGGCGTGGCTCAATACCTACGAAGCGTTCTTCGAGGCGGGACGCCGGAGCGGCATCCAGGACGGGCACGAGAAGGCGCTGACCAAGGCCGCGCCGGTGATCCCGGCTCGGCTGATGGCGCGGCGCGCTGAGATCTGGCCGGCGGCGGCGCGGGCGGCGGCCGCCCACGCGGATCAGCCACGCACCGTGATCCACTCGGACGTGCATCTGGGCAACTGGTACGTGACCGGCGACGGCCGCATGGGGCTGAGCGACTGGGCGCGGGTCTGCCGCGGACTGTGGGCGCGCGACGTGGCCTACATGCTGACCGCCGCGCTGTCGGTCGAGAACCGGCGGGCGTGGGAGCACGACCTGATCGACCGATACCTGCGCCGGGTGCGCGACGGCTTCGGCATCGACATCGCCGGGGAGGATGCCCTGCGCGCTTACCGGCAGCAGACCTTCACGGCGCTGCTGATGTGGACGCCCACCCTGTGCCCGCCGCCCATGCTGCCGGACATGCAGCCCGAGCGCATGTCGCTCGCCATGATCGAGCGCATCTGCGCGGCGATCGACGACCATCAGGCCCTGGACAGCTTCGGTTGAGGACGGACCATGACAGCAAGTAGCGACACCGCCGATCTGGAAACCTGGGGCCGCTCGGTGCTGGAGGAGGTGCTGTTCCGCGCCGGCCTCGCCTTGTCGAACGCGCGCGGCGGCGAGAGCGCCGGGGCAAGCCTGGATTTCAGGGTGACCGCGAATGCCGACCGCTCGCTGACGCTGGAGTTCGAGCGCGTCGGCGGCGGGCCGGAGCGGCTCCGCATCGCCCTCGACGGCTGACACGTGTCAGCGCCGGCGGTTCAGCCATTCCTCCCGCGTGATCTCCCACAGTTCGGTGACCAGCCTGCCCGACACGTAGTCGCGCTCGTCCATGGCGATGACGCGCATGCCCGCGCGTTCCGAGATGCGGCGCGAGCGAATGTTGGCCACTGCCTTGGGCACGCGCAGGACCGAGTAGCCCAGCACCTCGAACCAGAATTCCGTGACGGCGTCGCTCGCCTCCGTCATCAGGCCTTTCCCCTGCCACGCCGGATCGAGCCAGAAGCCCCGGTTTTCGTCCAGATTGGCCTTCAGGCTGATGATGCCGATCAGCCGCGCCGGCTCGACCTTTGGCCGGATGGTCCAGTGCCACTCGATATTGCGTTCGACCGCCGGAAGCGCCTGGTCGCGGATATAGGTCAGGGCGCCGTCGGGCGGATAAGGCCATGGCACCTGGCTGGCGAGAAACCGGACGATTTCCCATTGCGGAAAGACGCCCTGCACGGCGTCGGCGTCCGCCAGCTCGAGCGGGCGAAGGATCAGCCTGGCCGTGGCCAGCTCAGGTGCCGGGATGTCCATGCGATGCGTCCCCAAGGCGTCCAGTCTAGCATGGCGAGGGCGTGCCGCCGAAGCGGGATGCCCCTGCGCATCCTTTCCTCTTGCCCCGTTCCATCGAATTCAGTACACCCCCGCCTGCGCTGGAAACGGGTCTGAGGAGGGGCGGACCCGTTTCATCCCGGACAGGGGAACGTCGATGCGCTTCCCGGAGGTTTGATTAATCAAATCGCCTCTGAGGGAAATGGTATAAAGTCGCGCTCTCGAAGGCTGATTCGCCTGATGGCGACCCCTAAGGGCAAACTTCAACCCGCGAGTTCTGGGGCAACTCCCGCAAAGAAACAGGACATAGGTCTTAATGTTCTCACGTCTGCTTGGCCTGTTCTCGAACGACATGGCCATCGATCTCGGCACGGCAAACACCCTGGTCTACGTCAAGGGACGCGGCATCGTGCTCAACGAGCCGTCCGTCGTCGCCATCCTCGATCCCCACGGCCGCAAGCAGGTGCTGGCGGTCGGCAACGAGGCCAAGGCCATGCTGGGCCGCACGCCCGGCAACATCGCCGCCATCCGGCCGTTGCGCGACGGCGTCATCGCCGACTTCGAGGTGGCCGAGGAGATGATCAAGCACTTCATCCGCAAGGTGCACAATCACCGCTCGTTCGCCAGCCCGCAGGTCGTGATCTGCGTGCCGTCGGGCTCGACGCCGGTGGAGCGCCGCGCCATCCAGGAATCCGCCGAGGCCGCGGGCGCGCGCCGGGTGTTCCTGATCGAGGAACCCATGGCCGCGGCCATCGGCGCCGGGCTTCCGGTCACCGAGCCAACCGGCTCCATGGTGGTGGATATCGGCGGCGGCACCACGGAAGTGGCGGTGATCTCGCTGGGCGGCATCGTCTATGCCCGCTCCGTGCGCGTCGGCGGCGACAAGATGGACGAGGCGATCATCGCCTATATCCGCCGCAACCATAATCTGCTGATCGGCGAGGCCAGCGCCGAGCGGATCAAGAAGGAGATCGGCACCGCGCGGTCCCCCTTGAACGGCATCGGCGCCGAGATTCAGCTCAAGGGCCGCGACCTGATGCACGGCGTGCCCAAGGAGATCATCATCAACCAGGTGCAGATCGCCGAAGCGCTCGCCGAGCCCGTCGCCGCCATCGTCGATGCGGTGAAGGTGGCGCTGGAGCACACCGCGCCGGAACTCGCCGCCGACATCGTCGACCGGGGCATCGTGCTGACCGGCGGCGGTAGCCTGCTGGGCGACATCGACCAGGTGATCCGCGACGCGACCGGCCTGCCGGTGACGCGCGCCGAGGATCCGCTGTCGTGCGTCGCGCTGGGCACGGGCCGGTCCCTCGAGGACAACCTGTTGCAAGCCGTCCTGCTACGGGGTTATTAGGGAATCTGGCGGACGGCCACGGCGGCACCCGAGCGTGGACTTGGGCGCCGCCTTCCGCGGATCAACTGGGAGATGCAGCCCGTGAGACGGTCAGGCGGCCGTGCGGCGCGCACAGCAAATCCGGAGCGCGGTCTGGCGCAGCGGCTTCCGTTCGCCATCTTCGCCGCGGTTTCCTTCGGCATGCTGATCGTCTCCAAGGTCTATCCGACGCTCAACGAGCGGGTGGAGGGTGTGCTGATCGACGTTGCCGCGCCGGTGGTCGATGTGCTCGGCGAGCCGGTGACGGTGATCCGCGGCGTTGGCGGCGCCGTCGCGGACTCGCTGAACGGCGCCGAGAAGGTCGAGAAACTGCGGGCCGAGAACGAGCGCCTCAGGCGCTGGCGCGACGTCGCCATGCGGCTCGACGGCGAGAACGCCCAGCTCCGCGCATTGATGCGGGTCAGCGAGGAGACGCGGATCCCTTCCATCTCCACCCGCGTGGTCAGCGATCCGGGCGGGCCGTTCGTGCGCGCTATCCTGCTCGATGCCGGCGTCGGCAAGGGCATCAGCAAGTTCCAGCCGGTGATGGATCAGTCGGGCGTGGTCGGGCGCATCGTCACCGTGGGCCGGCAGTCGTCGCGGGCGCTGCTGCTGACCGACCTGAACAGCCGGATCCCGGTGTTCATCCGCCGCACCGGCGACCGCGCCATCCTGGTGGGCGACAACAGCGACCGGCCCAAGCTGGCCTATCTGCCCATGCAATCCTCGGCCAGGATCGGCGACGAGGTGTTCACCTCCGGCGACGGCGGCATCTTTCCGCCCAAGCTGCCCGTGGGTGTGGTCGACTTCGTCGACGGGCCGACGGTTCGGGTGAAGCTGACCGCGGACCTGTCTCGGCTCGATTTCGTCAACGTCATGGCTTATGTGCCGCTCGAGAAGCCCGAGCAAAGTCCGGTCGCCCAGCCGCTCGATCCGCGTCCGCAGGGTCCGTCGGTGGCCATGGAGACGGGCGCGGCCCGCCTGCCGGTTGGCCCCTTGGCGCCTGCCGATCCGGTGCTGCCCAGCCCGCCGCTGATTCCGGGGCCGAGAGCGCCGGCGCCCGACGATCCGGCGGCTCCGTCCGCCAGTCAGGCACCGCCTCCCGGCGACGCACCCACACAGCCCGCGGCCCAGGCCGAACCCGTCGAGGAGTCGCCCGACGAGACGCCGCCGCCGAGCCGGGGAGGCACCTGATGGCGGCGGCGCTGCACCGGGCGGTCATCGCCATGCGCACCGCGGTGCCCTTCGTGCTGGGGGTGCTGCTGGCGGCGCTCTCCTTCGTGCCCTACGGCTCGCCCGAGTTCAGCGTGATCATGCCGTCGCTGACCCTGCCGCTGGTCTATTACTGGACGCTCTACCGGCCGGACGCCATGCCGCTCGCGGCAGCCTTTACCATCGGCCTGTGGCAGGACATCCTGGTCGGCGGGCCGCTGGGGCTGATGGCGCTGCTGCTGGTGGTGACGCGTGGGGTGATCGAGAGCCAGCGCCAGGTGCTGCTGACCCAGCCCTTCGCAGTGGGCTGGCTGGGCTTCGCGCTGATCTCGGCGGCGCTGACCCTGCTTGCCTGGGTGCTCGCCGGCCTGTGGTGGGACCACGCCTTCTCGGTCTGGCCCTTCATCGCCCACTGGGGCCTGGGCACGGCGGCCTATGTGCCGCTGGCCATGGGCTTCCGCCAGGTCGACAAGCTGATGTACGAGCAGGCCTGAGATGGACATCAAGGGCGAACGCTACCGCAAGCTCAGTCGCCGCGCCGTGATCCTGGGCGGTGCGCAGGCGCTGGGGCTGCTGACCCTGGTCGGGCGCATGGTGCACCTGCAGATCCTCGACGCCGACCAGTACAAGCTGCTGGCCGAGGAGAACCGCGTCGATCTGCGGCTGATCAGCCCGCTGCGCGGCCGCATCCTGGACCGGCACGGCAAGGAGATCGCCAACAACCAGCTCAACTACCGGGTGTCGGTGATCCCGGAACAGGCAGGCGACTTCAAGGCCACGCTGGCGCAGCTTTCCGGCATCATCCCGCTGCCGCCGCAGAAGCTGGAGGCGGTGCTGCGCCAGGCCGCGCGGTCGCGCCGGTTCCTGCCGGTGACCGTGTCGGACAATCTGACCTGGGAGGAATTCGCCCGCCTGAACAGCATCGCGCCCGAGCTGCCCGGCGTGCAACCGGACGCGGGCCGCAGCCGCTTCTACCCCTATCCGCCCGAGTTTGCTCACCTGGCGGGCTATGTGGGGCAGATCACCGAGGACGACCTGGAGAAGCTGCCGGACGATCCGCTCTACATGCTGCCTGAGTTCCGCATCGGCAAGCGCGGGCTGGAGCACTATCACGACAAGACGCTGCGCGGCGTGCCGGGCCTGCGCCGGGTCGAGGTCAACGCGCTGGGCCGAGAGGTGCGCGAGCTGACCCGCGACGATGGCGTGCCGGGCCAGGATCTGGTGACCAGCATCGACGCCGACCTGCAGCGCTTCACCATGCAGCGCCTCGCCGACCAGAGCGCCGCGGTGGTGGTGATGAACGTGCATTCCGGCGAGGTGGTCACCCTGGCATCGGCGCCGGGATTCGATACAAACGACTTCAACTTCGGCATCAAGACCGATGTCTGGAAGGCGCTGCTGAACGACGAACGCAAGCCGCTGATGAACAAGACCGTTCAGGGACAGTACCCGCCCGGCTCCACCTTCAAGCCCATTGTCGCCATGGCGGCGCTGGAGGCGGGGCTGATCCATCCGCAGGACACCGTGTTCTGTCCAGGGTCCATGCGGTTCGGCAGCCGCACCTTCCATTGCTGGAAGCGGGGTGGCCACGGTTCGGTGAACATGATCAGCGCGCAGGAGCAGTCCTGCGACGTCTATTTCTACGAGTTGGCGCGGCGCATGGACGTGGACACCATCGCCGACATGGCGAACCGCTTCGGCCTGGGCCACAGCCTCGGCATCGAGATCGACCACGAGAAGGACGGTCTGGTGCCGACGCGGGCCTGGAAGAAGACCCGCAAGCGGGACCGGAAATGGCACGACGGCGAGACGCTCAGCGTGTCGATCGGTCAGGGCTATATGCTGGCCACGCCGCTGCAACTCGCGGTGATGACCGCGCGCATCGCCAATGGCGGCTACGCCGTGACGCCGACGCTGGTGAAGGCCAATGCCAGGCCTGGCCGCGCCGCCGACAACTTCCCGCCGGTCGGCGTCACGCCGGAGGTGCTGAAGATCGCCCAGGACGGCATGATCGCGGTGATGGAAGGCGGGCGCGGCACCGCCGGCCGCGCACGGATCCGCGACTGGCCGCGCGGGCTCGCCGGCAAGACCGGCACCTCGCAGGTACGGGCGATCACCGCCGCCATGCGCGCGGGCGGCGTGCCGAAGAACGAAAACCGGC
>JBKJNE010000399.1:0-3487 GCA_046596015.1 Alphaproteobacteria bacterium | reverse complement strand
ATGATGGCCGAGCCCGCAGTGGCTGCCATACACCTCGATGTTCTCGACCTGCTCGCGCTCTTCATTGAGGCAGGTCTGCCAGGCACAGATGCCGTCGGAGCGGCTGAAGATCGACGTCGTCGGCACGGACGGCGGCTCAGCCAAAGGACCAGCGATATGCTGGTCGCTTTCATCGACGCGATGACCCGACGCAAATTCGTAGACCCGCCAGGCATTGGTCGCCTTGGGGCTGCCGGTGAAGGGGCTGCCGAGGCTGATCACCGAGCGCACCTTGTCGGGCACGCGCTTGGCGAGCTGGCGGGCGTAGATGCCGCCCAGGCTCCAGCCGACCAAGCTGATCTTGCGGCCGCCATGGCGGTCGTAAAGCTCTTCGACCCGTTCCAGCATGCTGCGCTCGACGCCTGAACGCAGGCCGAGATTGCGGCCCTGCTTCCAGCCGTGCACGGCATAGCCATGGGATTTCAGGAAGCTGCGAAGCGGTTGCGTGGAGAGGTCGCTGGCCAGCAGACCGGGCAGTACCAGAACCGGATGGCCGTCGCCGCGCGGCGCAGCAGCAAGCCAAGGCCGCAGCATCCAGAACGCGCCGAGTTCCTGCACGGCCCGGCCTTCAAGCAACAGCAGCGTTCGCGAGGGGGGGCGTAACGCTTCAACAGCAGCCGACATGTGGCCTCCTTGTTGTTGTGGCCAGCGTGTCACAGATGGAGATAACGCGGAAGGGCATCAAGGGGTTGCGACCGCTTTCGTCAGCTCGGCGGCTGCCTCGACCAGATAGTCGCCGAGAAGCCCGACGTCGGGTACCGCGCGCCGGTCGGCGGTGAGTCCGAAATTGAGCGCATCCATATAGCTCTGGACGGTGATGTTGAGCGCCGCGCCATGGGCTGGGATCGACACTGGATGCAGCGCCGTCACCCTGGCGCCGGCACAGTAGAGCGGCATCGGCGGGCCGGGCACGTTGGAGATGGTGACGTTCATCGGCATCGGCAGTTTGTCGGCGAGGCCGCTCCGGCCATAGACCAGCATCATGAGCTGCAACAGGATCGGCGCACCGACGAAGGCGAAGTCCTGCGGGACGGCATCGCGGAAGGTGCCGGCGATCTGCTTGGCCTCCGACGAGGATTTCAGGATCGCCTGCAGGCGTTGCGCGGGATCGGCGATGTCGGTTGCGATCTGGCAGAGCATGCCCGAGACCTGATTGTTCTGCCGCGTGTCGCCTGGCTCGCGCAGACTGATGGGGACACCGGCGATCAGCGGCTTGTCCGGCAACTGGCCCTTCTCCGCGAGATAGCGGCGCAACGCACCGCCGCAGATCGCCAGCACGACATCGTTCAGCTTGGCGCCGCTTGCCTTGGCGACGGCCTTGGCGTCGGCCAGCGAGATGGTCCGGGCGGCATAGCTGCGCTCGCGGGTGATGGTCGCGTTGAAGGGCGTCTTCGGCGCGTTCAGGGTTGGGATCTGGCTGATCAGGCTCTGCAGGGTGCCGAGCGCCTTGGGCATCTCGCCGGGCTTGGCGAGGAAGGCGCCGGTCATCGCATTGAGGATCTGCGGCGCTGCCTCACACATCTTGAGTTGCTGGCGCATCATGTTGCCCATGATGTCGACCAGGCCCTTCACCGGGTCGACGGCGATCGGCGCGCTGGGCGCCGCCTTGCCGGCGGCCGCCTTGGGCTGTGGCGGCGCCACTTCGCGCGGCACCGCGGTCACGTCGTAGAGCGCCTTGTTGATCGCCATGCCGGCACCGCCATCGACGGCCGCATGGTGGACCTTGGAGTAGAGAACCCCCTGGCCGTTGGCGAGGCCGGTGATGATGTAGAACTGCCAGAGCGGACGGCTGCGATCGAGTGTGTTGGCGTGGAGGCGGGAGATCACTTCTTCGAGCTGGGCCTCGGAACCCGGCGCTGGCAGCGTCGTCTCGCGCAGATGGTAGTCGAGATCGATCTCGTCTTCGTCGACCCAGCCGGGATGGTCGAGATCGTAGAGCGAGGGCGCCAGCCGCTTGGAGAAGATCGGGATGGTGTGCAGACGGGTCTCGAAGAACCGGCGAAAGTGCTGGTAGAAACTGCCCTCGAAGCCCGGGGGCAGCTCAAAATAGGTGAGCCCCGCCACATGCATGGGTGTTTCGGGCGTCTCCAGATAAAGGAACGACGCATCGATGCCCGAAAGCTGCTGCTCCATAGCGTTCTCCCGTTGGGCGTCTTCTCGTTGTCTGGTTTGTCCTCCCGCCGGCCTTGTCGAGGCAAGGCCTTGGCCAGATGGGCACGCTTTGTAAACTTGTAAGATATTGAATTTAAAGGATTATCTATTTTCCTTCTCGCATCGCACAAATTTATATTGCAATGCACAATGGCCATCCCATATACGGCCCATCGTCAACCCAACTACAGGATTTCGCGATGACCACCACCGACACCGTGATCGAGCATGCCACCGAGACCACCAAGGCCGCCGGCGAGCGCGTGCGTGAGTTCGCCCAGATCGGCGTCCGCAAGGCGACCGAGGGCTTCGAGCAGATCAGCAAGGCCGCGCAGACCGCGTCGGAAGAGCTGAACAGCCAGCTCAACCAGGCCCGCGAGGGCGCCACCAAGGCCAGCCTCAAACTGCTTGAGGTCGCCAAGGAAGACACCGATGCCGGCTTCGCCGCGTTGAACGCGCTGTTTGCCACCAAGTCGCCGATCGAGGCGTTCGACGTCTCCGCGAAGTATTGGCGCGGCCGCCTGGAGACCCGCATCGCCCAGGCCCAGGATCTCGGCGCGTTTGTGCGCAAGGCCGCGGACGACGCCGTTCGCCCGGTCCAGGAGCGCATCGAGAAGTTCACCAAGATCGCGGCCTAACCGGCCGTCGTTCGACAAAAGGGCCCCTCCGCAAGGAGGGGCCCTTTTTGCGGTTCGTTCGGGCCTTCCGGCTTGCCGGCGGTTTCCGCTATGATGCCGTCCGAACTTTGGGGAAAGCTGATGGCCGCGAGAAAGTTGTTTGCCGCGATGATGGCGGGGTTGGCGCTCGCCGGCTGTGATCCGCTGCCCAAGCCCCTCTACACCGAATACACGCCGCCCGCCGCCTTCCGCACCGAGGCGGACGGCGTGCGCGTCGACAACGAGGGCTATCAACTCGACAGCCAGGGCTATCGCGTCAACAAGCGGGGCGAGCGGATCGGCATTGTCGACGTCCAGGCCAAGACGGCGGGTGACAAGTCCAACGCGGTCGCCGGCTACTGGATCAGCAACATCGGCGAGAAAGCCCCCGGCAGCGTGGCGACACCGAGCGGCGGCGCCGGGTCCGGCAGCGGGCCCGGCAGCATCATGAACACCAACCTGCCGACGCCGGCCACCATGCCGCAGCAGGCGCCGATCACGCCGACGCCGGGCAACATGGCACCGCCGCCAGGCTATCGTTGAGCGGGGCCGCTACTCGATCTTGACGCCTGAGGCCTTGATGATGGGCGCCCATTTGGCGAGTTCGTCCTTGATGAACTTCTCGGTCCGCTGAGGCGTCG
>JBKJNE010000161.1:0-2633 GCA_046596015.1 Alphaproteobacteria bacterium | reverse complement strand
AGCATGTTCTGCACCGCCGGATAGACCGACGCGCCGCTCATGGCGACGGCGCCGCGCGGACCGACGTCGAGGCACGGCACGATCCACACCGGCACCTCGTGGAAATGCAGCGTCAGGTGATGCACGGCGGCGACCTGCCGCTCCAACTTGTCGCGTGCCTCGCCCGCCGGCATGGACGCCAGCCGCTCGGCATAGTGCCTGCCGACGCCCTCGTCATAGGCGCGCTGGTAGTAGACCTGCACCTGGCGCTTCACCTCCGGGTCCTTCACCACCAGGAAGCCCCAGTTCTGGGCGTTGCCGCCGCTGGGCGCGGCCTGGCCGGCGCGCAGGATCTGCTCGATCAGCGCGTCAGGCACCGGGTCGGGCTTCAGCCGGCGCATGGCGCGGGTGGAAAAGACGATGTCGGACAGGCTCGCTTCGGCCATGGGTCCCTCCCCTGGAAATAGGTGCCCATGATCACGGCAGCCGCCCGCCGCCGCAAGGCTGTCGCGCCCTTGCCGAACCACGGTTAGTATTCGGGCATCTGACGCCGGTTCGGGGAGATGGAAATGGATGCCAGGGTGACCAGACGGGTCGAGGATTACAGCCTCATGGACCACGCGACGCAGAGCGATCCGTTCGAGTTCTACGCGCTGCTGCATGAGCAATGCCCGGTCTACCGGATGCCGGAGACCGGCTTCTACATGGTCACCAAATATGACGATTTGCGCCAGGTGCTGAAGGACACGGAGACCTTCTCCAACGACGTCAGCGCCAAGGACGGCAAGGGCCTTCAGGGCGATCTGGGCGTGCTCTACGAAGAGATCATCGCCGAACGCGGCTGGGCGCACGTCCAGACGCTGCAGCGGACGGACCCGCCGGAGCACTCCCGCTACCGCAAGCTGCTCGACCGGGTGTTCACGGTGAAGCGGGTGAAGGAGATGCTGCCCTATGTGGACCAGGTGGCCAACGACCTGATCGATTCGTGGATCGACGACGGCCGCTGCGAGTTCAACAGGCAGTTCGCCATGCCCATGCCCGGCATCATCATCGCCGAGCAACTCGGCCTGGGCCGCAAGGAGGTGGAAAAATTCAAACGCTGGGCCGACGCTTTGATCGCCCTGTCGATCCGCAAATGGACGGAGCCCGAGATCCGCCGGATCGCCGAGACCGAGCTGGAGATGCAGCACTATCTGTTCGACGTGTTCGAGGACCGCCGCAGGAACCCCACCGGCGACCTGATCTCCGCCCTCGTCCACGCCCATGGCGACGACGAGGAGCCGCTGTCCATGCACGAGCTGCAGAATCTGATGCACCAGCTGATCAGCGGCGGCTTCGAGACCACCCAGAGCGCCATCGCCCACGGGCTCTGGCTGCTGCTGCGCCATCCCGAGACCATGCAGCGGCTGCAGGGCGACATGAGCCTGATCAAGCCATTCTGCGAGGAGGCCATGCGCATCGAAAGCCCGGTGCAGGGGCTGGCGCGCAAGACCATCCGCGACGTGGAACTGAACGGCACGCTGATCCCGGCCGGCTCCATGGTGCTGACCCGCTACGGCGCGGCCAACCGGGACCCGGAAAAGTTCGAGTGCCCGCATCTGTTCGACATCGACCGCAAGAACGCCGGCGCGCAGATCGCCTTCGGCGCGGGCGCTCATTTCTGCGTCGGCGCCAGCCTGGCGCGGCAGGAGATGGTCAGCTCGTTCACCGCCCTGCTGACCCGCCTGGACGACATCAGGCTGGAGCACGAACTGCCGCAGCCAATACACAATCCCAGCCTCTACTTCATGCCAATGAAAGAACTGCCGATCACCTTCACCAAGCGTTGAGACGGGCGGTATCGGCGGCATCGCCGCCCGAGGCATGGAGGACGCGATGGTCGAATTTCCCAAGCTGCGGCACGGCGACCTGAACGACGAGCAGCGCGCCTTGTGGGACGACATCGTCGAAGGGCCGCGCAAGGCATCCATGGGCACGCCGACCGCCGAGCTGGGCGGGCCGTTCAACGCCTGGCTGCAGATCCCGTCCTTCGGCCGGATCGGCTCGAAGATGGGCGAGCGGCTGCGCTTCGGCTCGCTGCTCGACGGCAGGGCGCGCGAGCTGGCGATTCTCACCGTCGGCGCCCACTGGAAGGCGGTATACGAATTCTGGGCCCACGCCCGCATGGCCCGCGCCGAAGGCCTGCCCGAGGCGATCATCGAGGCGCTGCGCACCGGCGAAACCCCGCCTTACGAGAACGAAACCCAGCGTCTGGTGCATCAAGTCGCGCACGACCTGTTGCACACCGGCCGCGTCGGCGACGACCTGCACGCCGCCGCCAGCATGGCGCTGGGCCATCCGAAGCTGATCGAGGTGGTGGCGCTGGTCGGCTATTACTGCCTGGTGTCGTTCACGCTCAGCGTGGCCGACGCGCGCCTGCCCGAGGGCGAAGCGCCGGTCTGGCCATAGATCGAGCGGCGCTTGAGGCAGTATCTAGCGGCTCTCTTCGGGCTGCGGGTCGGTCTTCGGCCTGATGATGGTCACGCCCGATGCTCCCTTGGGGCTGCGCCGGATGCCGCTGGTAAGGCCAGGACCGTCCGGCTCGAACCGCGTCCGCACGGCCGCCGTCGGATAGGGCACGTCGCGCCGGTGCGACCGGTCGTGCTCCCAGATCC
>JBKJNE010000294.1:0-10901 GCA_046596015.1 Alphaproteobacteria bacterium | reverse complement strand
TCGCGGGCCGCCGTCATCTCGGCCCCCGTCGATGACAGTTCGACTCGGGCATTGCGCAGCGAATTCAGGACGCTCCGCCATGCGGTTTGGCGGGAATCGACCACCACGCCCCTCAGGCTGGCCGGCAGCAACATGCGCACCAGGTGGTTGAAGCTGGCCTCGCTGCCGTCGGCGCCCTCGAACCGGGTTCCGGCCAGCACGATCGTGGTGCAGCGGTCGAATGGCAAGGACGTCTTCAGTACGGAGTAGTCGGATACGGCGATCACCATCGCATCGGTGTCGCGGTCGATCAGCGCCGCGCGCGCCGCGCCAAAGAAGTCAGCGGGTCTATCCGGCGACGGCACGGCCACGGTGCGCAGCCCGGCCGCGGTCATGATCCGACCGACCAGCAAAGGCACCGGCGAACCCGCGTCCGCTCCCACGACCATGGCGATGGGAATGCGGCCATCCGCCTTGACCAGGCGCTTGAGTATCTGGGCGTACAGGTGCTTGGAGGTGGTATTGCCGATCGTCGGCTGGGCGTTCACCTCGCAGATCGCCGCGCCGGTTTCCTTCCAGGAGCGCGAAATGTCAGGGATCAGCAGATCGATGCCGGCGAGGTCGAGCCGCAGCGCGGCGGCCGCCCGTTCGGCCAGACGAGCGTTGTCGGGATGCACCCGGTCGAAGGCCGCCTCAGGCGTGCCGCCGGTGGCCACGTTCGCCGCCCGGCGCAACCGGATCCGATCGCCTGCGGCGGGCACCGATTGCAAGGTCATGCCACAGCCGGACAGAAGCTCGGCGGCCTCGCGATCGAACACCAGCGGCTTGAGCGGCGCGTCGGCCCGTTTGGCGCGTGCCGGTTCCTGGTTGAGGCGTTCGACCAGTTGCGCCACCGTGCTGACGCCGTCGCCGGTGACACCGCCTGGAATCCGCTCGAGCGCCCAGATCATCCTTCCGTCGTGGACGACGAGCCGATAGTCGCGGCCGTCCACATGCTTTTCCACCATAACATTGGGTGAAGCCGCCCGAGCCGCCTCGTATCCCCGGACAACGCCGGCGTCATCCCTGAGCCCCGCGGCCACCGCGATGCCGCCGTCCCGGTCCGCCGGCTTGACCACCACCGGATAGCCGATGCGGGTCGCGGCGGCGACCGCCTGCTCGGCCGACCTGACCAACTCGTGCCTCGGCACCGGCATGCCTGCCTGGCGGAGCACTTCGGCCGCCGCGATCTTGCTGCGCGCCATGCGCATGGAGATCGCCGGCGTCACGTCGGTCAGCGTGCTTTCGAGCCAGCGGGCCCTGGAGCCCATGCCGATCTGGAAGACCTCGGCGGTAAGCCTGAACCACGGCATCTTGCTGTCAAAGGCCGCTCTCAGGAAATGAGGGGTGTTGGACCCGCCAGTACGGACGCTCGAGTACCGCTCGACAAAGGCCTCTACCTTTCCCCGGGCCTTCTCTATGGCCTGCGGTGCCGGAACGCCGCCGTCGAGAATGTCGGCGATCAGGTCGACAACGATCGCCAACGCCTCGCCGGCGGGCTCCACGTTGATCGTCGGCAAGGCCAGGACATAAAGTCCGGCCCCTCCTGTTCCCACGACGCGTCCCCGGTCGAACACCGGCTGGCCGCCGGCGCGCTGGAGCTCGGCGGTCCAGTGGACGAGCCGCTCGGGCACCGTCGAGAGCTTTCCGGCTTCGGCGTCGCTTCGCGGGATCACGGCCGAAAGCGCCGCGTCGATGGCGGCCCAATCCGTGTCCGGAGGTGTCGCAACGGTCACCACGGCCCTGAGGAATTCCTGCCGCAGGCCGTAGCCGAAGCCTCCGGCGGAGAATTCCCTGCGACTCAGCGTCACCGCGCGGCCCATGGGCTTGCCTGCCATTTTATGCTCGGCCATGGAATCCGCTCTAGCGCCGGGACGCCGCGGGCGCCGCCGCCACCATGAACAATTCCCATCGCATGCCGACGCCGCCAGGCAAGGCGTCGACCCCCAGCTCGGCGGCGATGGTGCGCGCGGTTTCCGAAGGCGTCGAGCTTCGCAGGTCGAACAGCCGGTGGGCGAACTCCCCCATGTCGTCGAGAGTGGAGAACCGCCAATGGAACGGCACCCGTTCGGCCGAGACGATGTCGAAACCGGCCCGCCGCAATTCGTCGATCGTATGGTCGCCCAGATAGCTGCCGACATGGCCGGTGCTGTTGTGCCGGTCGACCCAGCCATCAAGGAAGCGTGAAACCGCCGATGCCTCGTGGACGTCGGCGAGCACCAGCCGGCCGCCCGGCCTGACGACCCGGGCCAGTTCGGTGAACAGCGGGGCCTTGTCGTCGAGGTGGTGGACGCCGGCGATGGAGAGCGCCGCGTCGACGCTGGCGTCGCCCCAGGGCAGCGGTAGCAGGTCGCGGTCCTGCCCGGTGACGCCGTGGCCGAACGACGCACAGGGCTCGTGGCCGAGCCAGGTGCAGCCCTGCGGCAGGTATCTCGCCAGGTAGCCGCCGCCAGCCGGCACGTCGCCGACCCGCGCGCCCGGCGACAGGTTCGCGCGGGCGATGGTGTTGAGGAATTCCTCGCGCCGCGCTTCGGGGAAGCGCGTCATGGCGCCGTCATAGGGCGCGCCGCGGAGCTGGAACAGCTCCTCATAGTTCGCAGGGGCCGTCCCGGCGTCGATCGCCAACTGGATGTTCTTGCGTTTGGCCATTGCGTCAATCGTCCTCGAGGCACGTGGGCAGGACTCGGCCGGGCGCGCCCTTACCTGTCCAACGTGGATACTAGAACAACAGAACGGCCGAGGCCACGTCCGTCCGAACATGTCACCGCCATGTCGACATCGGGTGTGTCCAGTCGTACCCTCCCGCGCATCCATTGAAAAGGGAGGGAAACGATGGGACGTCTCGAGGGCAAGGTTGCCGTCATTATCGGCGCGTCGGGCAAGGGCAGCATGGGTCAGGCCACCGCCCGGCGGTTCATCGAGGAAGGCGCCAGGGTCGTGGTCGCCGCGCGACGGGCGGAACCGCTCGAGGCGCTGGCGGCCGAGATCGGCGCGACCGCGGTCCCCTGCGACATCGCGAAGGAGGACCAGATCGAGGCCCTTGCCAAAGCGGCCGTGGACAAGTTCGGCCGAGTCGACGTGGCGGTGAACTTCGCCGGCATCAACGTGCAGTCGCCCATCGCCCAGATCGACGCCGCCAAGCTGAAGGATGCCATCGACATCCAGTTCACCGGCGCCATCCTGTTCATCAAGCACATGGCGGCGGCCATGCCGGAAACCGGCGGCTCGATCATCATGACCTCGTCGCTGACCGCAACGCTTCATCCACAGGGCATGACCGCGTATGCGGCGACCAAGGCGGGCGTCGACCACGTGGTGATCATCGCCGCCAACGAATACGGCAAGCAGAACATCCGGGTGAACGCCATCACGCCGGGCTTCATCCCGACCGAGATGACCAACGGCATCATCGCCGCCGCGCCCGTCGTCCCGAAGGCGTTCCTGAGGGAGACCCGACTGCCGCGGCTGGGCACCGTCGACGACATCGCCAACGCGGCGCTGTGGCTGGCCAGCGACGAGGCCTTCGTGACCGGCATCAACCTGCAGATCAGCGGCGGCGCCCAGCTCGGCAAGTTCCCGTCGGCCGAGGACTTCCGGTAGGAGCGGATCAATCCGCGAGGACCAGACCGACCTCGCCCAGCTTGATGACGGTTTCGGCCCATTCCCCGTCGGCGGTGGACTGGCTCGTCACCGCCGCGCCCACCCACGAATAGTAGTCGTCGCCCGATCGGTATGCCGTCCGCAGCACCTGCGTCATCGAGGCGGTGCCGTCGGGCTGGACCACGCCGACCAGGCCATAGAACGGTCCGCGCGCGCCGGCCTCGATGGCCAGCAGCGCCTGATAGCCGCCCGCCGCCGGGCTGATGCCGAGCGGCAGAACCGCGCGGATGCCGTCGGCGATCCCGCGGCCGTTTCGGTAGGCGACGTTGAAGCGGGTCATCATGTGGCGGAGCTGGCGCAGGTCGAGGATTTCCGGACCGACCGACGTAACCGTGCCAAGACCCGACAGCGCGGCCCCGAACGACGCGGCCGAATTGGCGTGCTCGGCCAGGTTCTTCGCATCGGCCGCGAACCGGCGCCGCAGCTCGGCGTCGGTTTCGGGGTCGGCACCCCGCGGAAAGGTGCCGGACAGCTTGTAGGACACGAAGCCGTCGCGGTCGCCGACCATCAGCACCTCGGGACACTGGCCGGTCATTTCCGCCGCGCCCAGATCGAGATGAAAACTGCGGCTGTGAGTGCTGGCCGAGGGCAGGCAGGACACCGAGCGCAGCATGTCGATCGGTGGCAGCTCCAGTCGCCGCGCCACGGTCATCCGCTTGCGCGGGTCGCCGCCGATCCAGCCAAGCGCGGCTTCGACCGTCCGGCGGTACGCGTCCGGCGCCGACCGGTCGAGCGCCGTGGCGAAATGGACCGGCCGGTCGCCGCAGGTGCAGGCGGGCACGGCCAGATCGGGCAGCACACCCGCGGCGATGGTCCAGGAATCGGGACCGACGTCGAGCGCGACCTCGGCGGCGCCGAGCCAACAATCCGGAAAGACAGAGGGACGCGCATCCTCGGTTCGCCCGTTCAGGCCAAAACCGAAGAAGCCGAAAACATAGCGGTCCCGGTGACCGGCAAGGAAATCCGCCACCGCCGCCCAGGCCTCGCCCCGCTGCCCGGGCTCCAGCGCAAGTCGTGCAGCCGCGCCGGCACAGGCGATGGTCGCCCCCTCGTTGCCGTAGAGGAAGTATGGCCCCGCGATGCCTGCGGCCTCCAGCGCCTGCAACAGCCTGGCGCCGTTGCACCGCGCGTCGCCGCGCATGCAGTGGAGATGGGTGGGGCCAGCCGCCACGCTCAGGCCCGCGACGGCGTCTGGCCGAAGGCGCGCTGAAAATCGAAGGACAGCGGATCGCAGGCACCGGCCATGATCGCCGCCAGGCGATCGGGCGCGACCGGCCCGGAAAACTGGGCGTTGCGCATCACGACCCGGTGGCGCAACTGATCCTCGACCAGTCCGCCCAGCGTCGCCCATTCGGCCTCGGACAGGGAATCGACCGAGCCGGCCAGGTCGGCGATGCCGCGCAGCATGTGGCCGAACTCGTCGTTGAACACCACGGTGCAGGCCCTGGCGATCATGCCGTCGATGCCGCCGCGCGACGCCAGCTTCATGCCTTCGGAATAGAGCGTGCAATAGCCGCCTTCGGTGAACCGCTGCGCGCGCAGCCCGAGCGCGCCGTGTTCCTGCCGGTGCCGGGCGCGCAGCGCCTGCAGCCGGTCGTTCTCCGGCCACGCGCCAAGGTCGCGCAGGGCGCCGGCACTCGGCGTCTTGCCGGACAGCGCCTCGAAGACCTCGGCGAAACCCATATAGTGAATGAACTCCTCGCGCAGCACGTCGACTTCCTCGAGGAACTCGGCCCGGCTGCCCAAGCCGCCGACGCCGTCGAAATTGTCACGCGCCCACAGCAGGCTCGGCAGTGCGCCGTCGAGCAGCTCCTTGTACATCTGCCGGATCAGCCAGAGCCGGTCGGCCTCGTCGGTACGGACCGGCGAATCCCAGTAGGTGCGGGCCACCTCGGCCTCGGCGGCCCACAGCCGCTCGCAGCGGTCGATCAACGATACGATGTTCGGGTTGATGGTCATGCGGTCGCCAGTCTTTCGGCGGTGATCAGATAGTGGCCATTCGTATTGGGCACGGACGGGCCGGTGACTCCGGCGAGCCCGCTCGGCGCGCTGCGCTCGAACCGGTCGAGCCGGAAGCCGGCGTCCTCGAACAGGGCGCGCAGCCCATCGGCCGAGCGGACCGGCAGCGCCCAGAAATTGCGCGCGTGTCCGCGGGCCATGGCGACGACGTCCAACTCGGCCGCCTCGGGCGGCAGCAGCGACGGCGCCAGTTCGGCCACCCGCGCCACGAACGCCTCGGCCTCGGCCGCTGAAAAGCGCACGATGTCGCCGGGATAGTCGTCGCGCACCCGCTGCACGGTCACGACCCGGCCGCCGGGCCGCAGCGCCCGCGCCCACTGCTCCACCAGGCGCCGGCGGTCGCTATCGTCGAAATTGCCCATGAACGCATGGGTATAGACGGAGTCGAACGCGCCTTCCGGCAACGGGTCGAGCACGTCCTGATGCAGCGTCTCGACGCGCAGGCCATGCCGTTGCGCGTACCACTCGCATATCCGAAGGGGCGTGGCGCAGCGGTCGAGCACCACATGGGTCAGCGGCGGGTCCGACGGATCGCGGGCGTCGGCGATCAGCTTGAGCATGGAGTAGTCGGCCGATCCGGTGACCAGCACCTTGCGGAACGACGGATCGCGCCGGCTGCGCGCCAGCTCGACGGCATAGTGGGCCGCGTGAACGCCCGAGGTCGACATCAGGCCGAGCATCCTCAGGAACTGCCAGGCGCCGTGATACCATGCGCAACTGCCGCCCGCGTGGTCATGCTGGCACAGGCCGGGCGCCCAGCCATGCGCGAGCAGCGCCGATTCCAGCAACTCCGCGTCGTCGGGCGTCAGGTCCGCCTGGGCGGCGGCCGAAGGCCTGCTCATGACTCCACCATGCACATGAACTCGTGGAACTTTCCGTTAGGGCCCTTGGGCAGTTCGCCCTCGACCTGTTCGATGGCCACTTCGAAGGAATGTTTGACCTTCTGGCGCACCAGCGCCGTGATCCAGGCCCGCTCATCCCCAGTCAGCGGATGGTCGGCGACCACTTTCATCTCCAGCCGTTCCAGGCTGGTCTGGATGACCTGGTACTGTTTGACCAGGCGCGTCGCCTCCGGGTCACGCATACCGAACTGCGGCCAGAACTTGCTGCCGTCAGGCAGGCGCATCAGGTTGCGCTCGCGGCCGACGATGCGCTTGAGGACGCGCAGCCCGCGTTTGCACCCGCAGGACTCGCCCACTTCGGCATAGTCACGGATCTCATAGCGCAGCATGGCGGTGGCGAAATTGGCGAAGTCGGTCACGACCACTCGGCCGATCTCGCCGGGCTGGCAGGGCCGGCCCTGCGCGTCGACCACTTCCACGACCAGGGTTTCGGCCACGCAATGGTAGTTGCCGTGCTGGCACTGGGCGGCGATGGATCCCATTTCCTCCGAGCTGTACTCGTCATAAAGCGGAATGCCCCAGCGGCTCCGCGTATCGGCCCGGACGTCGTCGGAGAGCGTCTCGCCGATGGTCATGACACATTCGAGCCCCGCAGGCAGACCGGGCGAGTTGTCGAGCAGCGCCCGCAAATTCGAGGGATAGGTCAGCAGGTAGGCCGGCTTGTACCGGTCGAGGAATTCCAGCTGCTCGCCGATCGGCACGTTGATCGGCAGGCCGATCGCCGGACCGGTATGGAACAGCGACGAAAGCTGCGCGCCCCAGCCCCGGTATCGCACCGGGCTGTCCACGGTACCCGTCTTGATGCTGGCGCGGATCGCCGCGAACGTCTTGCGGGTGTCGAGGCCGCGCCACCCGAGATTGCGCATGGTGACCGCCCCGCGCAGCATGAAGCACGCCGTGGTGCAGCGCACCGCCACCGGCTGGCCGGTGGAGCCCGAGGTGCGCAGGGTCTTGACCGGGCCGTGCTCCTTCGGCGGTTCGCAGTAGATACCGTCAGCGTTGCCCTGCAGGTCGGCGCGGGTCAGCAGCGGCAGCGATCCGAGCACGTCGAACGCCGTGCGGTGGTCGATCCGCTGGCCCTGCAAGCGCGGCGCGAAGAACGCGCTTGTCTCGGCGGTATGGCGCAGCCGCGACGCCAGTTGCGTGGCCTGAAGACGCCGCAACCGCTCGGGCGGCATCCATTGGCTCCGCTCCAGCTGGGTGAGATAGGCGAAGACCTGCGCGTGCTTTGGATCGATGACCGCCGGCCAGACCAGCGATTGCGAATGGGATCTCAACACCCCTTTAACCCCTCGGTTCTTTTGGGGACACTACATGGTTTCCGGAAAATGCAACATCCCGCGCGGCAGGGTTCCTCAGCGCGGCAGACGGAACGGACGGACCGTCTCGAAGGCTCGCGCCGCGCGCAGGATCAGCGCCTCGGCGCGCCACGGGCCGACGATCTGCAGGCCGATGGGCAGGCCCGATCCGGTGAAGCCGCAGGGCACGCTGGCGGCCGGCTGGCCGGTGATGTTGAAGGGGAAGGTGAACGGCGTCCAGGTCCGCTTATAGGCCTCGCCCTCGGGGCCGTAGATGCCCCGGCCGGCCTTGAACGGCGGCACCGGGGTGACCGGGCACAGCAGCAGGTCGAAGTCCTGGTGGAACCGGGCCATGAGCTGGGCCAGCGCGCCCCGGTCCGCCATCGCCTGGTAATGCCGCAAGATCGGCTGCTGGGCGCCCTTCTGGGCCGAGCGCACCAGGAACGGATCGCTGGCCGCCAGCGCTGCCTCGCTCGCGCCCTCCAGGTAGCGCGCGGTCATCGGCTGCCAGAAGGCGAGGAAGGTGGCGAGCTGGCTGTCGAAGCCCGGATCGGCCTCGACCACCTCGGCGCCCAGCGCGCGGAAGGTGTCGGCCGCGCCCTTCAACGCCTCCGACACCTCGGGATCGAACGGGATCAGCCGCGTGCCGTCCCAGAACGCCACGCGCAGGCCCCTGACGCCGTGATCGAGAACGGCGGCGAAGTCGGCGTCGGGCGGCAGGGCGTGCGGATCGCGCAGGTCCGGCCGGGTGATGACGTTCATCATCAGCGCCGCGTCGGCGACGGTCCGGGTGATCGGCCCGGCCTGGGAGATCAGCGCCGAGACGCCGCCGGGATTGTTTGGCACCCGGTTCTGGGTCGGCTTCAGGCCGAACACACCGCAGAACGCGGCCGGTATCCGGACCGAGCCGCCCGCATCGGTGCCCACATGCAGCGCGCCCATACCGAGCGCGCAGGCCGCCGCCGCGCCGCCCGACGAGCCGCCCGGCGTCTTGTCCAGGTCCCACGGATTGCGGCTGACGCCGTAGAGCGCGCTGTCGGTCACGCCCTTCCAGCAGAATTCGGGCGTCGCGGTCTTGCCCAGGATGATGCCGCCCGCGCCGCGCAGCCGCGCGGTGACCGGCGCGTCCTGCGCGGCCCGGTGCGACGCGGGGATCACCGGCGAGCAGTTGCGGCTGGGCCAGCCCCTGACGTCGATATGCTCCTTGATCGACAGCGGCACGCCGTCGAGCGGACCCTTGGGCTTGCACTTCCTCCAGCGCGCCTCGGACTTTCCGGCCTCCTTCAGCGCGCCCTCGCGGTCGAGCTGGATGAACGCGTTGACGGCCTCGTTTCGTTCGTCGATGCGGTCGAATGCCGCCTTCGTCACCTCGACCGGCGACAGCGTGCCGTCCTTGTAGCGGGCGGTGAGTTCGATGGCGGACAAGTGCACGAGGTCGGTCATCGCAGCCTCCTCAGAACCCAAGCGCCTGGCCGTCGTCGATGCGGACGCCCGCGCCGGTCATGAAGTCGCCGGCCTCGGACGCGAGCAGCAGCAGCAGGCCGTTGAGGTCCGTGTCCTTGCCGATCCGGCGCATGGGCCAGCCCTTGATGTCCTTCTGGCCGGCCTCGCTGTCATAGTATTCGCTGTTGATGTCGGTGCGGATATAGCCCGGGTTCATGGCGTTCACCCTGATGCCGTAGCGCGCCCATTCCAGCGCCATCACCTGCGTCATCATCTGCACCGCTGCCTTCGACATGCAGTAGGTGATGCCGCCCTTCAGCTCCACATAGGAGTGCATCGACGCGATGTTGACGATGCGGCCCGGCGCGCCGCGGTCGATCATTCGCCTGGCCACCTCCTGGCTGAGGAAGAACGGCGCGCGGAGATTGGTGTCCATCACCTGGTCGTACTCGTCCTGGCCGATCTTCTGGGCCGCCTTCATGATCGTGATGCCCGAGTTGTTCACCAGGCACCAGATCGGTCCCACTTTCTCCTCGGCCTCGGCGATGGCGGCGGCGCCCGCCGGCAGGTCGGTGACGTCGAAGGCGATCGGATAGGCGACGCCCCCGGCGTCGTTGATCTCTTTCGCCAGCGCATCGAGCCGCTCTCTGCGGCGGCCGGTGATCACCACTTTCGCGCCCGCTTCCGCCAGGCAAAGCGCGAACTGGCGGCCCAGGCCGCTGGTAGTGCCGGTGATGAAGCAGACCTTGCCGGTCAGGTCGAAACTGGGCAGCGCCATGGAGTGTCCCCGTCGTCTAGAGTTGAGCGGACGCTATTGGTCCGGCCCGTCAGCGTCAAGCAATCGGACCCGGAAACCCTCGGCCGACAGCGCGCCGACGATGGTTTCGAGATGGCTCGGGTCGCGTGCCTCGATCACCACCTCCAGGTCGGTTTCCTTGGCCTGGGTGTGGGAGAAGATGCGGTTGTGCTGCACCTCCAGGATGTTGCCGCCCGCGTCGCCGATGGCGCCGGCCACCGCCGCGAGCACGCCGGGCCGGTCCGGGATATCGATGCGCAGCCGGGCGATGCGGCCCTGATGCACCAGGTCGCGCATCAGCACCGAGGCCAGCAGCCGCGTGTCGATATTGCCGCCCGACAGCACGATTCCCACCTTGCGGCCTCGAAACCGCCCCGATTCCGTCACAATTGCGGCCAGCGCCGCCGCTCCAGCGCCTTCGGCCACGGTCTTTTCGACGGCGATATAGAGCGCGATGGCCTGTTCCAGTCGCAGCTCGCTGACCAGGATGATGCCGTCGACCTTGTCGCGGATGATCGGCAGGGTGAGCGCGCCGGGGCGCTTGACCGCGATGCCCTCGGCGATGGTGCCGGTGAACGGCGCCGGCGTCCGGCCGCGCAGCGCGTCGTCCATGCTGGGACAGCGCCGCGCCTGGACGCCGATCACCTGGATGTCCGGCCTGATCGCCTTGGCCGCCGTCGCCATGCCGGCGATCAGGCCGGACATCCAGGTGATCGGCGTCCAGGCGCGGCGTTGCCCCAGCATGGACGACGCGCTGCGCGGGCG
>JBKJNE010000003.1:0-10668 GCA_046596015.1 Alphaproteobacteria bacterium | reverse complement strand
AGCATGTTGCGCTCCATTGGCCATGGTTGGCCTGTTTGGTTTGGTTACGCTCGGTAACGCCCGGGGCCGGCGTTTGGTTTCATGGCACCACAACGGGCTCGGTCTTCAGGCAATGGTGCGGCGGGCTCGCCGGGCATCCGCGCCCGGGCTCGCTGGCGGACCTGCGCAAGCGCGAGAAGCAACTGGCGGCGGCTGCCCAGCCAGCGCAGTGATTTAACATTATTCCTTGTCATCCCGGCCTTCGAGCGTGTGAAAAGATCAACATCTCAAAATAAACTATCGCCATCCCCGCGCACGCGGGGACCCAGATGGGGCAAGGGCAAGAACCGTTGAACCGCTCCATCGAACGAAAAGACTTTTTCGTGGACCGAGCCTATGGCCACTAACTCGCTCTACGACCATCTGGGTTCCCGCGTGCGCGGGAATGACAATGGAATTCGGTATATTCAGCCCGTGACAGCCTGGCCCATGCGGCGGAACAGTTTGTTCTCCGGCGAGCGGGGTCTGGCGGGCTCCAATTCGGGGTGCATGACCGCCTCGCCCTGCGGGAACTGGTGGTCGATGTGCCAGTCCAGCTTGAAGATTCGGCTGGCGATCTTCCAGTGCTTGTCGCGGCGCTCCCAGACGTCGAAATAGCGGCCGCCGAATACGTTCGTCTTGCCGTCATAGCCGCGGCCGCCGGCGATGCCGTAGACCTCGGCATAGGCCTTGTTCGGCCCGTCGAACTCGATGGCCGGCGCTGCGCAGAGATGGAACGTGGTTTCGCCGCTGGCTTCGATGTCCATCAGCACCGGCTTGTAGTCCTTCCAGACGCCAACGAAGAAGCCGAAATCCACATGGGCGTCGTCGTAGAACACCTCGTCCATCAGGGTCGGATCGAGCCATTCCTGGCCGCGCCCGTAGCGGGTGATCTGCTGCAGGATTTCGTCCCTGGATTTCAGCCGTTCGACTTCGGCGCGCAGCGCCTTCAACTCGGCAACAAGGTCGTCGCTCATTACCCGTCTCCCTTTTCAGATTCGTCATGGGTGCAGGTAATGTAGCCGGGGACCGGCGGCGACCGCCAGTCCCCTTTGGTCGGCTAGAAAATGAAATACAGCAGGATCAGGATCGGGATCGGCACGCCCAGCAGCCACAAAAGTCCCCACTTCATCGCTTCCTCCATTGATCGTTGGTAAGTCCCCAACGACCCGATGGAGCAAGCGGTTCCTGAAGCGGCCTAAAGCGGCCGGATGCTGGCGCCTTCGCGGATTTCCATGATCTCGAAGACGTTGCCGAAGAAGTCGCGGCCATAGGTGGCCGAGAAGCCGAGGCGCTCGCCCTTCTCGTTGGTCACCATGCGGTCCGGCGCCACGTGGAAGGTCAGCCCCGCCTCGAGCAGCCGCTCGTAGACCTTGGCGATGTCCTTCACCTGCATGCCGAAATGGGTGTAGCCGTACTCGTTCACCGGCCGCTTCGGGTCCTGCGGACCCGGCGGCGGGCTGGTGTACTGGAACACCTCGATGTAGCAGTTCGGCGCCCGGCACATGAACGACCTGCCGGCCGAGTTCTTCAGGCCGACGATGTTGTCGATCCACTCGTTGCCGGCCTCCCATCCGCCGATCGTGGTGTCCTCGAAGCCGAGGATGTCCACATAGAAGCGCTTCGCCAGCTCGATGTCCGGCACCGCGATGGCCACGTGGTGAATTCCGATGACGTCGCTCATTTCCCGTTCTCCCCTTCTATATAGTCCATCAGCGTCTTGTGCATGTGCCGGATGCGGCGTTCCTGGTGGCTGATCCACAGCCCCTCGAACGCCGACGAATTGGTGCCCTTCTGAACGTGCGGCAGGTTGACCGAATCCTGGTCCAGCACCAGGCCCAGCGACTTCTCGCCGTGCTTGAACTGGTCGTGGTCCGGCAGCGGCGGGCGCGGCTTGCCCTTGGGCACGTAGTTATAGAACTGCACGTCGTAATACATCTTGTTGGGGTCGCTCTCGTGCGGCCGCTGGCGGAAGAACAGGGTCCATTCCGCGAAGATGTTCATCGTGATGTTGGGGAAGATGTAATAGTGGTAGTCGTCGGATACCTGGTCGTCGTTGAGGTCCGAATAGTCCATGCCGAGCGCGTCCTGGTTCTCGCGCTTGAACTTGCTGATCGCCCGCCGGATCTCCGGCACCCGGCCCTCATACGGCGCCGGATCCATGCCGATGGAGTGCATGTAGTCGGCGACGATCTCGGGCACTTCCTCCGGCTCGTAGCCGAGGCGCGGGCTGCAGGCCTGGTACGGGATCAGGTAGCGGCTGTGCCGCTCATACAGGTCGATCTGGATGTTCACGTCGTCATTGTTGTAGAGCAGCTCCGGATGGATGCACTGGACGTGGTAGACCTCGTTGAACGCGTCGACCGAGGCCTTCCAGTTGCAGTCCCATTCCACGGTCATGTTCTGGGTCATCGCCATCTTGTCGAAGTGGTAGGCGTCGAGATGCCTGGGAATGATGCCGAGGAAATCCAGCAGCGGCTCGGCATCCGGGTTCAGGTTGAACCAGACGAAGCCGCCCCAGGTGTCAGTATGGATCGTCTTCAGGCTAAGCTGGTCGCGCGGGCAGCCCTGCGAGAAATCCTGCTCGTCGGGGACGCTCACCAGCCGGCCGGTCAGGTCGTATTCCCAGAAGTGATAGGCGCACTGGAGCGTACGCGAATTGCCGGTCTTGTCGAACTTGACCTGGTTACCGCGATGGTTGCAGACGTTGTAGAAGGTCCGCGCCTTGCCGTCCTCGCCGCGCACGATCAGCAGCGATTCCGTCCCGATCTCTGTGGTGATGTAGTCGCCGGTCTCGGGGATTTCCTCCTCGCGGCAGCCCATCAGCCAGACCTTGGTCCACATCCGCTCCCATTCGAGCCGCATGAACTCCTTCGAGGTGTAGCGGGCGGCAGGAATGAGCGCGTCGCCGAGATCGGGCTCGGGCGCTTTCGCCGCAGGCGTCCACACGTCTTTCGTTACCCTGGCAATCGCGTTCATTGTTCGATCTCCCCGACTTCGATTTCCGTCACTGCTGTTTGTATATCACAGTATAGGAATGACACGCCTGGCAATTGTCAGCCCTTCGGCTTGTTCATCTCCACCAGCGCCGAGACGCCGGTGACCAGGCCGGCGAGGCCGCTGACCGGGAAGGCGCAGGCGATTGCCTCGATGATCTCGGCGTCGGATGCGCCCGCGCGGCGCGCTCCGCCCATGTGGATCGACACGGCCGGCTGGTAGTCGGCCGCCAGCACCGCGACGAGCAGCAGTTCGGCGAGCTTCGACTCCAGCCGGTTGTGGTTGAGGGTGCCGGTGCGCAGCAGGTAGTAGGCGTCGGCCAGTTCCTGGCTCGCCTCCAGCAGCGCGGCGAAGTTGGGGTGCAGGTCGCCGCCCATGTAGCTGCGGAAATTGGCTTCGGCCTCGCCCGGCGCCACCGCGATGGGCGGCGCGTCGTCGAGGTGCTCGTTGCGGGCGTTGTAGATGTCGGCGACGGTGTCAAGCAGCATCATGGCGGCGCCCGCGCCGCGCGCGCTGGTAAGGGTGATGACGCCGCCCATGCATTGCTCCAGCGTCAGGCCGCGAACATGGCCGGTGCGGATCTGGAACTTCACCAGGTCGGGATAGCCCTTCGAGGCGGCGGCGCAGGCGACGGCGAGGCTCTTGAACCAGGCGGGCAGCGCCCGGTCCTCGTCGACCACGTCGCGCAGCCGCCGGTATCCGGCCATGGTGCGCGGCCCGTACTCGCCCAGGAGCGATGCGTACATGATCTCGTGGACCTTCGCGCCCTGCAGTTCCCCGGCCATGATGGTCTCCCTGTTCTGGAGCGTCAGTCTATCAGCGGTCGAACAGCACGTGGAAGTGCCGGAAGCCCATGAAGAACGTGCTTTCGAAATAGGCGTAGCCGCCCCTGGCCTCGTCGAGCCGCACGGTCTTCACGGTGTCGAACAGGGTGCGGTAGGCGGCGAAGATCTCGTTGCGCGACAGCTGCGCGCCCATGCAGAAGTGCAGTCCGACGCCGAACGCCAGGTGCTTCGACAGGTTCCTGCGTTCCGGGTCGAAGCGCTCGGCATGGTCGAACACGCCCTCGTCCCGGTTACCCGCGCCGATGCGGACATTGACCACCGAGCCCTTCGGGATCGGCACGCCGCCGATCTCGGTGTCCTTCTTGACGATCCGGTAGAGGCCCTGCGATGGCGAACGGGTGCGCAGCACCTCCTCGATGAAGTTGCGCAGCTTCTTGTCGTCGCCGCGCACCTGCCCGGCGATGGCCGGGTTCTGGATCATCAGCAGCAGGCCGTTGCCGATGGTGTAGGTGGTGGTCTCGCCGCCGGCGACCAGGAACTGCTGGATGGCGGCCAGCAGCTCGGGCACGTCCATGGTGCGCCCCTCGCCCGGCACCTCGGCGTTGATGAGCTGGGTCAGCAGGTCGCCCCGCGGCTCCTTGCGGCGCGCCTCGATCTCGCCGATGAAGTAGCGCTGGTATTCCAAGGTCAGCTCGGCGCACTCGATCTCGCGCTCGGGCGACAGCATCCGGCCCAGCGGCTCCACATAGGCGTTCGTCCACTTCTTGTACTCGGGCACCAGCTCCAGCGGCACGCCGAGCAGGTTGGCGATGACCGCCAGCGGCAGCGGCTCGGCGAACTCGGACATGAACTCGCCGCCGCCGCGCTTCAGCATGGGCTCGAGCAGCATGGCGACGATGCGCTCGACATCGGGCTGCATGGCGTTGATCCGGTCGCGCGAGAACAGCTCGGCGGTCAGCTTGCGGTAGGGGCCGTGGGTCGGCGGATCGTTGGTCGCCAGGTAGGGTACCTGCGGGCAGCCGCTGGCGCGCAGTTCGCGGATGCGGCCGGCGGCGCTGTCGTTGACGATCATGCCGCTGTTTGCGTCGATGCTGGAGAAGGTCTCGTAGTCCTCCAGCACGTCCTTGATCAGCTTGTGCCTGGAGACGACGAAGCAGCCCAATTCGTCCGACCACCAAACCGGCCGCTCGGCGCGCAGCAGGGCGTAGAGGTCGAAGGGATCCCGCTGCACCTTGGGATCGAAGAAGCTGTAATCCTCGATGGACATATCCGTTCTCCTAGGCGGCGAGGTAGCCGCCGTCGACCGGCAGCGCGACGCCGGTGATGAAGGACGCGGCGTCGGAGGCGAGGAACAGCACCGCCTCGGCCACTTCCTCCGGCTCGCACATGCGGTTCATGGGATGCATGGCGGCAACCATCTTCACCGCCGCCGCCCGGTCGGGCTGGGCGTCGATGAAACGCTCGGTCATGGGCGTCAGCACCGCGCCGGGCAGCACCGCATTGCAGCGGATATTGTTGCCCTGCTCGGCGCACCACAGCGCCACTGACTTGGTGAGATTGAGCCCGGCCGCCTTCGACGCGCCGTAGGCAGCCAGCGCCGACGACACCCGGTCGGCCTGGGGCGACGAGATGTTGACGATGGCGCCGCCCGCGGGCGACGTGGCCATGATCGTCTTCACCCCGTAGCGGCAGCCCAGATACATGCCGTCGCAATTGACCGCGAAGGTCCGCCGCCAGTCGGCATAGGACGTGTCGACGATGTTGCCCATCGGGTTGATGCCCGCCGAATTGACCACGATGTGCAGCGCGCCGAAGCGGTCGGCGACCGTGCGCATGTTGGCCTGCCAGTCTTCCTCGCTGGCCCCGTCCTGCCTCAGGAACAGCGCCGCATCGCCGATGCTGCCGGCGACCGCCGCGCCCTTCGTCTCGTCGATGTCGGCGACGACGACGCGGGCGCCCGCAGCCGCGAGGCGGCGCGCCGAGGCCTCGCCCATGCCGGACGCCGCGCCGGTGATGAAGGCGACCTTGCCGTCGAGCGCGCCCATGTCAGACAGATCCGGTCTTCATGTGCTTGTAGAGCCAGTGGCTGGTGTCCATTCCTTCCTCGAACGGCGCGCCCGCGGCGGTCGCGGCCGGTGACGGCTGGATCAGCGACCAGTCGAACACGATCTGCATCCTGGCGATCTTCCAGGTGTAGGTCTGGCGTACCAGGTCGCAGTAGTAGCGCGAGCCCTCGATCGCGTCGCGGAGCTTGCCTTCGTTATTGGCGTCCGGCGCCACGCCGACGACGATGCCGCGCGCCTCGGTCCGCGCCCGGTCGCCATCGACGGCGATGCTGGCGCAGGTGATCAGGTGGTAGCGGGTGCGGAAGCTCGCGCCCATCTTGCACCAGAAGTCGACGAAGTCTTTTGCGCTCATCGAAAAGGTGCCAAAGGCGACGGTGGCGTCGTCGGTGTAGCAGGCGCTCATGCCCGCATGATCGAGCCAGTCGACGGCCGAAGAGAACTTCGATGTCACCAGTTCACGGATTTCCTCACGGGCGAGCAGGCCAGCGAGTTGCTGTTCGACGTCCATGTTGTCTCCCCATTTTCGTGGCCGGGACGCTTCCCGTCGCGCGCATGACACCTGTTGCAAACTAAACCACACTCGTTTCGACGCGGTCAATCCATGATGATGATTACGCCATTTATCGCGCCACCCACCCGCCGTCGATGCGCAGGTCCGCGCCGGTCATGTATGACGCCGCGTCGGAGGCAAGGAAAACGGCAGGGCCGCCGATCTCCTGCGCGAGGCCGGTGCGGCCCATGGGCGTGTTCTCGGCAGCGCGCCGGACGAAGTCGGGGTAGTCGATAGGGATGTTTTCCCACGGGAAGATGCCCGGGCTGAGCGAGTTGACCCGGATGCGCTTGTCCGCGAGTTCGCACGCCATGTAGCGGGTGAGCTGCAGCAGGCCGCCCTTGGCGGCGCTGTAATAGGGCGCCGCGCGCATGGCCGGATTGGGATAGATGGCGAAGGTGGGGCTGACGTGGCCGTAGATGGAGGTGATGTTGATCACCGAGGCGTGCCCGACGGCGGCCGCCGCCGCTTCCAGCGCCGCCAGCGCCGCGAATGTGTGCTCGTAGGCGACGGTGATGCCGCTGTCGAGGCCGATGCGGAACGCGGCGCTGGGATCGGGATCGTTCTTGTTCGGCAGTCCGGTGAACGCGTTGTTGACCAGCACGTCGAGCCGCTTCAGCGCACCGAAGAATGCATTCGACGCCGGACGGTCCATCACGTCGAAAGCCGCCACCGACGCGGCAAGCCCGGCAGCCGCCATCTCGCCGCACAGCGCCTCGAGCCTGGATTCGGTGCGGCCGTTGAGGATCACGTGCGCGCCAGCCTGCGCGAGGGCGATCGCCATGGCCCGTCCGAGATGTCCCGCCGCGCCGCTGACGAAGGCGGTGCGGCCGTCCAGCCGAAACAGCGTCTCGTGGCTGGGAAAGCCGGGAAAGGATGTGGCGCTCATGGGAGGGCTCCTGGGGTTTCTTGCGGTTCGAGAAAGGCTTCGGCCTGGTGGGCCACGCGCCCGCCGATCAGCGTTGCGGCGACGTTGCGCGCATCCGGCGCGGCCAGCGCGGCGCGCAGCGGCAGGCGCAGCAGGCAGAGATCGGCGTGCATGCCGACGGCGATCCGGCGCGGCGCGGCGGGGTTTTCGGGTGTGCCGAGGAACAGGTCGAGCGCGGCTTCCGGGGACAGCGCCTCGGCCTGCCCGATGGTCCGGCCCGATCTGGTCCGCCTCGAGATCCCGGCGGCCATGGCCGCCCACGGATCGGGCGCGGTGTAAGGCGCATCCGTGCTGCCCGCCACGGCGACACCAGCGCGGATCAGGCTGGCGCAGCGGTAGAGGTCCGGCAGGTCGATCGGATCGACATCGCGCAGGTAACGGTCGCCGCGCTCGGCGATGAAGCCAGGCTGGGTGACGATGGTGAGGCCGAGGCGCAGCAGCTCCGGGATGGCGTCCGCCGGGATGACGCCGCCATGCTCGATCCGGTCGCCGGGCCGCGCACCGGCCACGCCGAACGCCGCCAGGATGATCGCCAGCTCGCCAGCGGTGACGCAGTGGACGGCGACCGCCCTGCCCCAGTCCCGCGCCTGCCGGATGCGTCCGGTCAGGTCGTCGAGGTCGGGCAGGTCGTGATCATCAAGCAGGATCTTGACCGGGCCAACCGCGTATTCGGTCGCTCCACTCAGCGCTCCGCCGCTCATCAGGGTCACACGCTGCGGCAGTTTTCCGCATCGCACCGCCGCCGCGAAAAGCGATGCCTGCGCCGCGCCGGTCGTCGCGCTGGTGTCGGTGACGCCGGTCACGCCATGCCGCGCTAGCAGCGCGCCGGCCGCGCCGAGATCGGGCGGATCGGTGGGCAGACGCCCGCGCAGCCAGTCGTCGCCCCGCCAGATGCGGCCGGTCGGCGCGCCATCCGCATCGCGTTCGACGCAGGGCGGTAACTCGCCTGGCGGAAGCACAAGCCGCAGCGCGGCCGAATTCAGCACCCAAAGGGAGCCGGTCGCATACTGCACCCGCACGGGCCGGCGCGGCTCCAGCCGGTCGAGCACATCGCGGTCCAGCGGCCCGACGACGCTGTCGTGATAGCCGGTGGCGCGTACCCACGGTCCGGGCGCCGCACTCAATGCGGCATATAGCCCGGCAAGGTCGCTGACCGCTTCCGGCGAGACGGCGACCGACGTCATCGACGCGGCCAGCGCCAGCAGGTGAATGTGATGGTCGTGCAGCCCGGGGATCAATGCGCCGCCGGCCGCGTCGATAACCGGCCCGCCGCGCAGGCGCTGGCCGATTTCCACGACCCGCCCGCCGTTGATGCGAATATCGGCCCGCCGGGCTCCGACATCGGCATTGGCGACGATCACCATGCCGGAACCTCCGGCGCATCCGCCACCCACGCCGCCGCGCCGCTGAGGGAAACGTCAACGGTGCGCCCACCGCCCTCCAGCAGTGAGGCCGTGGCACCCGCGGCGGCGGTCAGTCCGGCGATCGGATCGGCGATGGCATCGCCGACGAAGACCGGCCTTCCCGCGCGGTCCAGCGCCAGCAAGCCGGCCGAGGCGGCGGCATCGTCGCCGAAGCCGGCGCGCCCGTCGTCGCGGCCATGGGCGGTGATGCTGACCCAGGTCATGGATGGCCGCTCCCGCATGATCGCGACCCGGTCGATGCCAAGCTGGCGGAGCGCACGCGGGCGCGAGCCCTCGATCACCACGTCGGCGGACAGGATCAGGTCGCGCAGCCGGGCGCGGCCGTCCGGCGTTGCGAAGTCCAGCGCGACGAAGTCCTGGCCTTGATGGAACTGGTTAAAGAACGCCGGCGGCCCGAACCGCGCGCCGTCTGGCCGGGCCGTGCTTTCAACCTTGATGACCTGGCAGCCGATGCGGGTCAGGAGGTGCCCGCATAAGGGGCCTGCCCACAGGGACGAAAGATCGATCACGCGGAGGGAACGCCCCTCACCCTCCCACGCCCTGCGGGCGCGGGTCCCTCCCTCTCCCAGAGGGCGAGGGATTGAGTGGCGCGCTCCTTGTTCCCTCTCCCTCTGGGAGAGGGTCAGGGTGAGGGGCGTTGCCTGATGCGGGACCCGAACGGCCGGAATCCCCAGCATCGCCGCCCGCTCGGCCATGAGGTCGGCGGAAGTGCGCGCCGCCGCCTGCTCTATGGCGGCCCAAGGATCGTCGACCTGTTGGCAGAGCCACGCGGGGACCAGTTCCACGTCCTCGGGTCGAGCCAGATTCACGGCCACATAGCCATCGCCGGCTTCAACCAGGCGGCACATCCCATTACACGAAACCCTGCCCCGCCGCGACAGGCCCAGCATCGTCGCGCGACCGGTGAACACCGAACGGTCGAGGCCGAGCGTGACACCGAAACCGCCCGCCAGTTCCTCTACCCGCCAGAGCAACTCGTCGAGGCGCGCCAGAAAGTCCCGCCGCGGCAGCACCGGCTCGTCGGCATGGCCAGTCAGACCAGCCAGCCCCGACATGGCCCAGCGCCGCTCGAATTGCATCAGTACCGGCCGGTTCACGCGACGTCCTCAATCCCGTCGACGAGGCCCCAGGCCAGCGCTTCCTCGGCGGTCAGGCGGCGGCCGGACAGGCCCAGATAGCAGGTGCGGTGGCGGCCGATGCGGCGGCGGACGGTGACGGTGCCGCCGGCGCCGGGGATCAGGCCCATGCCCACTTCCGGCAGGCCCAGCCGCGTGCCCCGGTCGGCGGTGATGCTGCCGGCGGCGGCGGGAATCTCGATGCCCGCACCCAGGCACGCGCCGTGGAGGCGCATGGTGACGCGGTCGGTGCAGCGGTGCACCAGCGAAGCGACCGACCGGGCGATGCGGACCGCGTGGGCGAGCGCCTGGTCGGTGGCGCTGCCGAACTCGTCGAGATCGCCGCCGCTGCAGAACGACGGCCCCTCGCCCCTCAGCAGGATGCGGTTGATCATGGGATCGGCCACCGCGACCCGCAGCACCTCGGCGAGCTGGTCGCGCATGCGGGCATTGAGGCCGTTGTGCGCGGCGGGCCGGTTGAGTCTGATACGCAGCAGCGCGCGCTCGCGCTCCACATCGACCAGTTGCTCCGGCTCGTCGCCGCGGTGGCGGGCCGGATTGGCGGCACGCCAGGCGCGGAACTCGCCGCCTGCCAGCAAGGTGGAATAGGCGAAAGATTCGAGGATCAGGCCTTCGTCGAAGGACAGGCTGGCGCCCATGCGCAGGACCTGCGCGAACACGGACGAGGCGAACGGCGTCGCGGCCGCCCGCGCGTTCAGCCGGTGGACCTCGGCGTCCAGGTCGCCGGGCGCGACGCAGACCCATTCCTTGCCGGACGCGTGACC
>JBKJNE010000500.1:0-3546 GCA_046596015.1 Alphaproteobacteria bacterium | reverse complement strand
GAAGCGCGACGGCAAGCCGCGCTACCCGACGATGATCCCGAACATCTGGGGCCTGCTGGAGCGCGGCCTGGAGCATCCGGAGCTGGACGATCTGAAGCTGTGGTTCGACGCCTACTGCCCCGCGGAGCAGCGCCGCCTGGCGCTGCCGGGAGAGCCGCGGTGACCGCCGTGCCGCGAGTCAGCGTGCCGCAACGGGCGATGGTCATGGCGGCGGGCCTGGGCCTGCGCATGCGCCCGCTCACCGAGAACAAGCCGAAGGCGCTGATCGACGTGGGCGGCAAGAAGCTGGTCGACTGGGCGCTCGACGCCCTCGCCCAGGCCGAGGTGCCCGAGGCGATCGTCAACCATCACTATCTGGGCGGCCAGGTGATCGAGCATCTGGCAACGCGGCCCGCCGCGCCGCGCATCACCCTGTCCGACGAGACCGACCTGCTGCTGGAGACCGGCGGCGGCGTGGTCAAGGCGCTGCCCCTGCTGGGTGCGTCGCCGTTCTACGTCATCAACGCCGACGTGGTCTGGACCGACGGCCGAGAGGATACGCTGAGGCGCATGGCCGCCGCCTGGGACCGGGAGCGCATGGACGCGCTGCTGCTGCTCGCGCCCAAGACCCGCGCCATCGGCTTCGACGGCCCCGGCGATTTCTTCCTGGAGCCCGACGGCCAGCTCCGCCGCCGCGCGCCGGCGCCGGAATCGCCCTGGATCTACGGCGGTGTCCAGATCGTCTCCCCACGCCTGTTCCGCGACCCGCCGGAAGGCCCGTTCTCGACCAACGTCGTCTGGAACCGCGCCAACGCCGAAGGCCGCCTGTTCGGCATCGAGCACGACGGCTGGTGGCTGCACATCGGCAGCCCCGACGGCCGCGACAAGGCGGAAGCATTCCTGCGCGAGCTTTGCCATAGTGAGGCATGATCCGAGCCACGGACCCGGACATACCATGACCAAGCCCGCCATCTTCACCATCCCGCCCGGCACGTCGTTCGTCGATGCGCTGGCGCGCGGGCTGATGGCGCGCTACGGGTCCGATCCGCTGTCGCTCGGCCGGGTGCGGGTGCTGCTGCCGACGCGGCGCGCGGCGCGGACGCTGCGCGAGGCATTCCTACGGCTGTCCGAGGGCAAGGCGCTGATCCTGCCGGTGATGCAGCCGCTGGGCGACGTCGACGAGGGCGAGCTGTCGATCGTCGGAGACGGCGCCGACGCGCTCGACATCCCGCCCGCCATCCCGGTGCTGGAGCGCACCCTGCTGCTGTCGAGGCTGGTGCGGGAGTGGGTTCGCCGTACACGCAGCGATGACAGCGACGACCCGGCGCAGCACTTCCGGCTCGCCGCCGAACTGGGGGGCTTAATCGACCAGGTCCACACCGAGGGCTGCGACCCGAACGACCTGCACGATCTGGTGCCCGACGAGTTCGCCGCCCATTGGCAGATCACCATCGAGTTCCTCCGCATCGTGATCGACACATGGCCAGGCGTTCTGGCCGAGCGCGGCACCATGGATCCGGCCCAGCGCCGCGACACGCTGCTGCGCCTGCTCGCCGATCGCTGGACGGCCGCTCCGCCCGCGACGCCGGTGATCGCGGCGGGCTCCACAGGCTCCATTCCCGCCAGCGCCGACCTTATCGGCGTCATCGCCACGCTGCCGCAGGGCGCCGTCGTCCTTCCCGGCTTCCAGGCCGACATGGACGACGAGAGCTGGGCCGCGCTCGCGCCGAGCCATCCGCAATTCGGCATGAAGCAGCTTCTCGGCCGCATGGCGGTGGATCGCGCCGAGGTCGAGCCCTGGCCCGGAGCGGCGGGGGGCACGCCGTCGCCCCGCGCCCTGCTGCTCAACGAGGCGATGCGCCCCGCTGGCACGACCGCGGCCTGGCAGAACCTGACCGTCGACCTGAAGGAAGCGCTGTCCGGCCTCTGGCGCATCGACGCGCCGAGCCCGCAGGAGGAGGCGGGCGCCATCGCCGTCATCCTGCGCGAGGCGCTGGAGACGCCGGGACGAACCGCCGCGCTGGTCACGCCGGACCGCGACCTGGCCCGCCGGGTCGCCGCGGCGCTGCGCCGCTGGGATATCGCCATCGACGATTCGGCGGGCACGCCGCTGCCGCGGACCCAGGCCGCCGCGTTCCTGCGCCTCACCGCCGACTTGGCGCTGGGCGCCGCCGCCCCCGTGCCGCTGCTCGCCGCGCTGAAACACCCGCTGGCGGCAGGCGGGCTGGAGCCGGGGCAGTTCCGGAACCGGGTACGGCAGATGGAACGCGCCGTGCTGCGCGGTCCGCGTCCCGCGCCGGGACTGGACGGCCTGGGCCGCGCGCTGGCGACGGCCGATCCACCAGCGCAACCGTCGCTGATCGAGTGGTGGGACGGGCTCGCCGCCATCATCGGACCGTTCATGGCGCTGTTCGGGGAGCGGGACATTCCGCTGCCCGATCTGATCCACGCCCATGTCCAGATGGCCGAGACGCTGGCCGCGACCGCCGACGAGACGGGCGCCGCGCGGCTGTGGGTCGAGGAAGCGGGCGAAGCCGCCGCCGCGTTTCTCGAAGAGTTCATCCACACCGCCGAAGGCACGGCGGTCGAGGCGCGCCACTATCCGGCACTGCTGGAAGCCGCCATGCAGGACGGCGTCGTGCGCCCCGCCTACGGACGGCATCCGCGCCTCGCCATCCTGGGTCCGCTGGAGGCGCGGCTGCATCATGCCGACGTGATGATCCTGGGCGGCCTGAACGAAGGCACCTGGCCGCCGCAGGCGTCTCCCGATCCGTGGATGAGCCGGCCCATGAAGCAGCGCTTCGGCCTGCCGCCGCCCGAGCGGCGCATCGGCCTGTCGGCCCACGACTTCGTCCAGGGCGCCGCCGCGCCGCTGGTCTATCTGACGCGCGCGGAAAAGGTCGGCGGCGCGCCCACCCTGCCGTCGCGCTGGCTGCTGCGGCTCGACGCGGTGGTTGGCCAGGACAACTGGCCGCGCCCGCCGCATCTGACGTGGCACCGGGAACTCGACCATGTGGACCGGCCGGCACCACTGCCGCCGCCCGCGCCGACGCCGCCGCTGTCGGCCCGGCCGCGCAAGCTGTCGGTCACCCGGATCGAGAACTGGTTGCGCGATCCCTACGCGCTTTATGCCCAGAATATCCTCGGCCTGCGGGTGATGGACCCGCTCGACGCCGACGCGGGCGCCGCCGACCGGGGCAATTTCATCCACCAGGCGCTGCACCACTACCTCGAAGCGCATCCGGGCGCGCCGCCGCCCGACGCGCTGGAGCGGCTGCTGGCGTTCGGCCAAGCCGCGTTCGGCACGGTGCTGGAGAAGCCGCTGGTGCGCGCGTTCTGGTGGCCGCGCTTCGAGAAGATCGCCGCCTGGTTCCTCGACCGCCAGCGCGAGCGTCTCGGCCACGCGGTGCCGGCCAAGCTGGAGCATTCGGGCGCCCTTGTCGTGGGCGGGCTGCCCGGCGGCGACTTCACCCTGACCGCCAAGGCCGACCGCATCGACCGGCTGGCCAACGGCACCTACGAGATCATCGACTACAAGACCGGCAGCGAACCCAGCCGTGCCCGGCT
>JBKJNE010000103.1:0-11669 GCA_046596015.1 Alphaproteobacteria bacterium | reverse complement strand
GATCTGCTGGTCGCCCGAATAGGCGAAGGCGGCCTGGATGTGGCAGTCCATGCGCTCGCCATAGTGCTCGGCGGGCAGCTTGATGTCCTCGATCAGGTAGAACGGCCCGACGCCGCGCGCCAGCCAGTGCTCGATGCCCTTCTTCATGTCGGGCACCACATATCCCTGCTGCACCACAGGTCCGAACAGCTTGCTCATATCGCTCTCCCCGTTTGAAGAAGGGAAAGCCAAGCACTTTCCAAGCGCGCGGTCCAGCCCCAGTTGGCCAGAGCCGCTGGGCAACGGCGGGCTTGGTCAAGGTGGCAGTTATCCTATAACCACCAGCGTGACTTCGCGAGCAACGCGAAGCCTGTCCTGAGCGACGCCGCAGGCGGCGTCGAAGGGCGATCCAGCCGGGCCGCCACACAATCATCAACGGTACGGCTGGGCTGCTTCGCTGCGCTCGCAGAATCACGAATGGGATAACGGAATTCAAGCCTGCCGCTGCATGGCCTCGAGCTGGCGGGCGACGGCGTGCGGCGAGCGGGTGTAGGGCGCCAGCAGCCGGTAGAACACCGGCACCACGACCAGCGTCAGCACCGTCGCCACCAGCACGCCCGAGCAGATGACGATGCCTAGGGTGACGCGGCTTTCCGCGCCCGCGCCGCTCGCCACCGCCAGCGGCACGGCGCCGATGGCGGTCGCCAGGCTGGTCATGATGATCGGCCGCAGGCGGATGCGGCACGACTCCATGATCGCCTCGTCGACGGTGCGGCCCTCGTCGCGGAGCTGGTTGGCGAACTCCACGATCAGGATGCCGTTCTTGGCCGAGATGCCGACCAGGATGATGATGCCCACCTGGCTATAAATGTTCAGCGTGCTGCCGAAGATCCACAGGCCGGTCACCGCGCCCAGGATGGCGAGCGGCACCGAGAGCATGATCACGAAGGGGTGGATGAAGCTCTCGAACTGGGCGGCCAGCACCAGGAACACCACCAGCAGCGCGATGAAGAAGGTGAAGATCACCGCGCCCGAGGATTGCTTGAACTCCAGCGACTCGCCCTTGTAGCCGATGCGCGCCGTGGCCGGCAGCTCGGTCTTGGCGGTCTCCTCCAGGAAGCTCAGCGCCTCGCCCAGCGGATAGCCCTGCGCCAGTCCCGCCGAGATGGTGATGGCGCGCATGCGGTTGTAGCGGTTCAGCTCCTTGGCGTCGGCCCGTTCCTCCAGCCGCACCAGGTTGGACAGCGGGATGAGCGCACCGGTGGTCCTCGAGCGCGCATAGATGTTCGAGAGGTCGGTCGGGCTTTCGCGGTCCGAGCGCTGGGCCTGGATGATCACGTAATATTCCTCGCCCTCGCGGGCGAAGGTGTTGACCTTGCGCGAGCCGATCATGCTCTCGAGCGTCGCGCCCACCTCTTCCGACGGCACGCCCAGATCGGCCGCGCGGTCGCGGTCGAGCAGCACCTCCATCTGCGGCCGGGTCTCCTTGTAGTCGACGTCGACGCCGATCAGGTTCGGATTGGCCCGCGCCTTTTCCATCATGACGTCGCGGTAGCGGGCCAGCTCCTCGAAGGTGCTGGCGCCGATGACGAACTGCACCTGCTGACCGCGTGCGTTGCTGATGCCCTGGCGCATCACCAGGAAAAGCTGGATGCCCGGCATGGTGGCGGCGAACTCGCCGCGGATGGCGTTCATCACCGCGAAGGTATCGCGCTCGCGGTCCTTCCAGTCGGCGAGCACCATCATGCCCGATGCGGTGTCGAAGGCCGTCAAACCGCCATAGGACGGCGCGCGCAGCATGACGCGCTTGGCTTCACCGCGCTCCACATAGGGCAGCAGCTTGGCCTCGATCTTCTCCATCTGGGCCTTGGTGTAGTCGAAGCCCGCGCCCTGCGGCCCCTGGAACGTCAGGTAGAACGCGCCGCGATCCTCGGGCGGTACCAGCTCCTCCTTGAGCTGGCTGCCGATCAGCAGGATCAGGGCGAATACGGCGACGACCACGCCGCCGACGACCAGCGGCAGCTTTACCGCCCGTCCGAGGAACGCCGTGTAGCGGTCGGACAGCAGGGCCATCCTGTCGTCGACGAAGGCCTGCAGCCTCCCCTTGCGTTCGTTCATCGGCTTCAGCAGCTTGGAGGCGAGCATGACGCTGAACGACAGCGCGACCAGCGCCGAGAAGCCCACGGCGGAAGCCACCGCCACGCCAAGCTCGGCGAACAGGCGGCCCACATTGCCCTCGAGGAAGATGATCGGCACGAACACGGAGACCAGCACCGCCGTCGTCGCCAGCACGGCGAAGCCCACCTGCCGCGCGCCCTTGTAGGCGGCGACCAGCGGTGTCTCGCCTTTCTGGACACGGCGGTAGATGTTCTCCAGCACGACGATGGCGTCATCGACGACGAGGCCGATGGCGAGCACCAGCGCCAGCAGGGTCAGCAGGTTGATCGAGTAGCCGAACGCATAGAGCACGCTGAAGCTGGCGATCAGGCTCACCGGCACGGTCACGGTCGGGATGATGGTCGCGCGGATGCTGCCCAGGAACAGGTAGATGACGCCGACCACCAGCAGCACGGCGATGCCCAGCGTCACATAGACCTCGTGGATCGCCTCCTTGATGAACACCGAGCCGTCATAGGTGTAGTGCAGCGACGTGCCGGCCGGCAGGGTCGGCTTGATCTGCTGGATCATGGCGTTCGCCGCCTCGGCCACCTCCAGCGTGTTGGCCCGCGACTGGCGCACGACGCCCAGGCCGATCTGGGTCTCGCCGTTGCCCTTGAAGAAGATGCGCGGCTCCTCCGAACTCAGCTCGATCCGCGCCACCTCGCCCAGGCGGACCAGGTGGCCGTCCGCCGTCTTGGCGATCACCAGCTTGGCGAAATCGGTCTCGGTGCTGTAGGCGCGCGCCAGCCGCAGCGTGTAGTCGCGGTCGGTGGATTCGAGCGCGCCCGCCGGCAACTCCAGGTTCTGGGTGCGCAGCGCCTTCTCGATGTCGGCCGCGGTGAGCTGGCGGGCGGCCAGCGCCACCCGGTCGACCCAGATGCGCATGGCATAGCGCTGCTCGCCGCCGATGATAACCCTGGCGACGCCATCGACCGACGAGAGCTGGTCGACGATGTAGCGGTCGGCGTAGTCGGACATCTGGGTGACGTCCATGACCGAGCTGGACAGATTGTACCAGACGATCGGGTCCTCGTCGGAATCGACCTTGAAGATCTCGGGCGCATCGACCTCGTCGGGCAGTTCCTCGATGACGCGCGACACGCGGTCGCGCACGTCGTTGGCCGCGGCGTCCACGTCCCGGTCAAGGTTGAACTCCATGACCACGGCCGACATGCCGTCGTTGCTCTTCGACGAGATCCAGCGGACGCCTTCGATGCCGGCGACCTGGTCCTCGATCAGCTTGGTGACGCGCGCCTCGACGGTCGCGGCCGACGCGCCCTTGTAGGTGGTATTGACCGACACCACCGGCGGGTCGATGTCGGGGAACTCGCGCACCGGCAGGCGCTGGATGGCGACCAGGCCGAACGACAGCAGCAGCAGGCTGAGCACGGTCGCGAAGACCGGCCGCTTGACCGAGATGTCGGACAACATCATGGCTCAGGCGCCTCCGCCTTCGCCATCCGGCAGCTTATGCTCGCCGACGTTCTGGACGGTCGCGCCCGGCACCATGCGGCCGACGCCCTCGACCACCACCTTCTCGCCCTGTCTCAGGCCAGTCAGCACTTCGGCGGCGCCGGGACGGCGGCGGCCGATGGTCACCTCGCGCTGGGCGACGGCGCCGCCCTTCTCGATCACCCAGACGAACTGGCGCTTGTCGCGCGGCACCAGCGCGCCCTCGGGCAGCAGCAGCACCGTGCTGCGCGCCCGGATCACCTCGACGGTCGCCAGCATGCCGGGACGCAGCGCGCCGTCCGGATTGGGGATCAGCGCGCGCACGGAAATGGCGCGGGAAATCGGATCGACGCGGGCGTCGATGGTCTCGACGATGCCCTTGAAGGCGCGGCCGGGATACGCGGCGCTGCGCGCGTCCACGTCCTGGCCGGGCGAGACCGCGCCGAGAAAGGTTTCGGGCACCGAGAAATCCAGTTTCACCGGGTCGATGTCGTCGAGGGTCGCCACCACGGTCCCCGGCGTCACCAGCGTGCCGGGGCTGACCTGGCGGAAGCCGAGCACGCCGGCGAACGGCGCCCGCAGCACCCGGTCGGACATGCGCGCCTCGACGGCCCTGGCGCGCGCATTGGCGCTGTCGACGGCCCGCGACTGGTCATCGAGTCGGGCCTTGGTGGCGTAACCCTTGCCCGCCAGCTCCCGCACGCGCTCGAGCTGCTGCTCGGCCTCGCGCTGGGTCGCGCGCGCCTCGGCGAGCATGGCGCCTTCCTCGTCGTTGGTGAACTCGATCAGCACCTGACCCTGGCTGGCGGCCTGGCCATCCTCGAAATGCACGCGGGCGACCTTTTCGGTCACCTTGGCGGACAAGGTCACGGATTCGTTGGCATGGAGGGTGCCGATGGCCTCCAGCCGCTCGACGAACTCGCCGGGCTGGATGGTGTAGGACACCACGGGGACAGGCTGCGGCGCGGGCATCTTCTGCGACGCGGTGTCGCATGCGCCGACCATCAGGCACACACCCGCCAACAACCAGCTGCCTCTCACCACGTCCCCCACCGGCCTCCACAGCCGCATTCACCGAACGGGCAAATACCTGCGCCCGTGCATAATTAAGT
Source organism: Alphaproteobacteria bacterium (assembly GCA_046596015.1). Lineage (GTDB taxonomy): Bacteria > Pseudomonadota > Alphaproteobacteria > SMXS01 > SMXS01 > RI-34. The sequence goes on along the minus strand of JBKJNE010000103.1, from coordinate 6,966 downwards.
CCATAAGGATTGCCGGTTGCAAGGAATTGGTGAAACCGTGGTCAGAGGGCGTCCACGTCGACCGGATGGGTCCAGTCCATCACCCGGATCGGATCGGTCTTGCCGTCCCACTTGGCCGACACCGCCACGCCCGTGTTGTAAAGGTCCAGATAGCGCTGGATGGTCGGCATCAGCTGGATCATCACGCCAGGCGAGCCGGCCACGTCCAGATAGGCGTGCGAGCCCGGATAGCGCTGGGCGACGACGAAATCGACGCCGTCCGCCTCGAGCTGCGACAGCTTGGCATCCACGTCATCGCACCAGGCCGCCAGGTGCTGCATGCCGCCTTCCGGATTGGCCGCGAGGTAATCGCTGTAGATGTTGGGACCGGAGCCCTCCAGCGGCGTGATCAGCTCGATCTGCTGGTCGCCCGAGCAGGCGAAGGCAGCGGTGATATGGCAGACGGTGGGATTGCCGTAATGCAGTCCGTCGATGGTGACGGCCGGGATCACGTACCAGGGGCCGACCCCTCGCGCCAGCCAGTGCGCCATGCCGGCATCCAGGTCGGGCACGATATAGCCCTGCTGGATCATGGGTCCGTAAAGCTTGCTCATGGCGGTTCTCCTTCCCCCGCTGCGAGCCTAGTCCCCGCCGTACCGCACAGGCAACCGGTTACGACACCGGTTACGGCACGATCCATGCGGCCGACAGGCCGCCCGCGCCGTCCCACTCGAACCGGGCCGACAGATTGCCCGTGTGCGCGAGACGCAGCCACTCCAGCCGCCGCACCGTGACCACGACGGCAAGGAAGTGGGCGTAGCCCGGCTCGGCGTCACCCACGGTGTCCGGCAGACCGTTGCCTGGCTCATCGAGCGGCAGGCCCGGCCCCGGCGCGGACAGATACGGCCGGCGCGTCACGGCCGGCGCGGCGTCCCAGTACAAACGGGCGACGGTATCCCCCGAATGCAGCGCCGCCTCGCCCCAGGCGCGGAGCTGGACGCCGCTCGCCGGATCGTAGAACACCATGCAGACGCGCGTGTCATTGGCCAGTTGCACCGCTTTCGCCGAGCGGGCGTCGGTGAACACGGTCAGCGTCCGCGCCGCGGCATCGGCGGCGCGCAGCACCACCGTCCGCGCATCTCCGTGGCCGCTGGCGAGCACCGGCGTGCGCAGCGGCGAGTCGCGGCCGTCCGGCGCCGCCGCGAGCAGGCGCCAGCAGTCGGCGGCGAGGTCATGCAGGTCCATGGCTTGCGTCCGGTTGACGATGATCAGGGGCTCGACCCTAATATCTCGCGATGGAGACCGGAACCGACATCTGCCCGCTCTGCGACCGCCCGCTCGGCCACCGGCGTGAGCGCCATCACCTGGTGCCGCGGCTGAAGGGCGGCCGGGAAACCGTGCTGCTGCATTCGATCTGCCACCGCAAGATCCACAGCCTGTTCAGCGAGGCGCTGCTGGCCCGCTCCTACGCCACCATCGGCACGCTGCGCGCCCATCCGGAAGTCGGCCGCTTCGTCGCCTGGCTCGCCGGCAAGCCGCCGGACTTCCATGTCTCCACACGCGGCGCGCGGAATCGGCACCGCTGAGCGGACCCCTGCGATTTCCGCAGTACCGTCATCCTTTTCCGTCAGGTGTCCGGATGTTGCCGCGCCGTTCCGGCACGCCATATATAGGCCAACCCGGAACACCGATGTTCCGGCATGGGGCTACAGGAAATGACTAAGGCTTTTGGTCTGATCAATGCGTTCGCGCTGCTCGCTGGCGCTATGTCGCTGGTCCTCTTCTACTAGCGCCCGACTTGGCCCGTTCCGCTAGCGCGGAACCACGATCGATCCCTCCAGATAGAGCACGCAACCGCCGGAGACCCGGACGGCATCGGCCAGCACCGTGCTGCGCAGCAGCCCGCCGCGCGCCGAGGCCTGCAGGCAGGTCAGCGTGTCCTTGCCCAGGCGGCCGGCCCAATAGGGCGCCGTCGCGCACTGCGCCGAGCCGGTGACTGGATCCTCGTCGATCCCGTGCACCGGAGCGAAGAACCGCAGCACGAAATCGGTGCGCTCGCCCGGCGCCGTCGCGATGACGCAAGGCCTGTCCAGTCCCCGCAACGCCGCGATGTCGGGTGCCAGCGCCCGCACCACGGCTTCGCTGTCATAGACGGCGATGTAGTCGCGCTCGCCCGCCAGCCAGGCCTGCGGCTCGCCGCCCAGCGCGTCGCGCAATCCGGCTGGCGGCGCGATGGCTTGCGTCTTCCAGCGCGGCAGGGTCATGGCGAAGCCGTCACCGTCCCGGGTCACGCGCAACGGCCCGCTCAAGGTGTGGAACGTCACCTCGTCGCGACCGGCTTCGAGCATGCTGAGGATGGTGAACGCGCTGGCGAGGGTCGCGTGGCCGCACAGCGGCACCTCGGTCGCCGGGGTGAACCAGCGCAGCCGGTAGTCGCCGCCGTCGCGGACGAAGAAGGCGGTCTCGGCCAAATTGTTCTCGGCCGCGATGGCCTGCATGACCGCGTCGGGCAGCCAGGCGTCGAGCGGGCAGACCGCCGCCGGATTGCCGCCGAACAGGGTCTCGGTGAACGCATCCACCTGGAAAATCGGAATCCTCATCATCGGCTCCCAAGAAAAAGGAGAGCCGCCCGCGTCCCCTCCATTGCCCCGAAGGACGCTGGCGGATGGCGGACGGCTCTCTCGATCGTGTTCCGCCCGGCGGACCGGGCGTATCTCTATCCGATCAGAACGGCAGGCCGCCCAGCGGCCTGGTCATGTCGTTCAGCGCCTTCACGTCTTCCGCCGACAGCTTGGCGCCGGCGGCGGCGACGTTCTGTTCGATCTGCACCGGCTTGGTGGCGCCGGCCATGACGCTGGTGACGCCCGGCTGGGCCAGCAGCCAGGCCACGGCGATCTCCAGCACCGACAGGTTCCGCTCCTTGCCGAACGCCTCGATCTTCTCGACCAGGTCGAAATTGCGGTCGTTCATCTCCAGGCCGCCCAGGCCGGCCATGTTGCTGCCCTCGCCGAAGCGGGTGCCGGCGGCCGGCTTTTCGCCGCGCTTGTACTTGCCGGTCAGCATGCCCGACGCCAGCGGGAAGTAGGGCAGGAAACCCACGCCCACATATTTGGCGGCGGCGAGGCGCTCGTCCTCAACGTCGCGGCGCAGGATGTTGTAGAAGTTCTGTACGGAGACGAACTGCGGCACGCCCAGCTTCTGGGCGGTGCGCACGGCGTCGACCAGCACGTGGCCCTTGAAGTTGCAGCAGCCGATGTAGCGGACCTTGCCCTGCTGGATCAGGTCGCCCAGCGCGCGGAGGGTTTCCTCCAGCGGCGTCGACGCATCGGGGAAATGCATCTGGTAGAGGTCGATGTAGTCGGTGCCCAGGCGCTTCAGGCTGGCCTCGACCGCGTTCATGATGTAGCGGCGCGAGCCGCCGTTCATGTACGGACCCGCGCCCATCGGCATGCCGAACTTGCTGGCCAGCACGATGTCCTTGCGGCGGGGACCCAGCGCCTTGCCGAGGAACTCCTCGGACTTGCCCCACAGGTGCGGATCGGTCGGATAGGCGTCGGCGGTGTCGAACATGCTGATGCCCTGCTCGAGCGCCTTGTCGACGACGGCCTGGGTCTCGGCCATGTCGGTGCGGCCGCCGAAATTGTTGGTGCCCAGGCTGATGGTCGAAATCTTCAGGCCGGAACTACCCAGATTGCGGTATTCCATTGTGCGGTCTCCCCTGTTTGCGAAACGGTTGCGCGCACGATGCCACGCGCCCGCCGGGCTGTCCACCGGACAGCAAGCGTGCACAATCGGCGCCGCCGGCCTACGCCATGATGTTGTAGCCGCCGTCGATGTAGATGGTTCCGCCGGTGATCCGCCGCGCGGCATCGGTCGCCAGGAAGGCGGTAACGCTGCCCACCTCGTCGATATTGACCAGATGGCGCGCCGGGGCGCGCGCCGCGGCCTGTTCGAGCAACTCGTCGAACCGGTCGATGCCCGAAGCGGCGCGGGTGCGGATGGGGCCCGGCGATATGGCGTGGACCCGGATTTGCCTGGGTCCCAGTTCATGGGCCATGTACCTGACGGTGCTTTCCAGGGCGGCCTTCACCGGCCCCATGACGTTGTAGTGCTCCACCACCTTGTCGGCGCCGTGGTACGACATCGTGAACAACGCGCCGCCATCGACCATCAAGGGCTCGGCGCGCCGCGCCATGCGGATGAACGAGTGGCACGAAACGTCCATCGCCATCAGAAAGCCCTCGCGCGAGCAATCCGTGAGCCGGCCGTGCAGGTCCTCGCGCGGCGCAAAGGCGATGGAATGCAAAAGGAAATCCAGTCGGTCCCACTGCGCGGCAATGGTGTCGAACAACGCATCGATCATTCCCTCGCGCCGCACGTCGCAAGGCTCGAATATGGTGGCGCCCAGCGCCTCGCTCAGCGGCTCGACGAACGGGCGCGCCTGTTCGTTCAGATAGGTGAGCGCCAGTTCCGCCCCGAGATCCCTGAACGCGCGGGCGCAGCCATGGGCGATCGAGTGGCCGTTGGCGATCCCGATCACAAGCCCCTTCTTGCCGTCAAGGCGATAGGGGTTGGCGGGCTCAGCGCTGGAAGACATAGGTGCCCGGCGCATCGTCCAGAACGGCAAGACCCTTTGCCGGCGCGCCCATCGCCGGCGGCGCGATACTGACCCCGGATCCCCGTTGCACCAGCCAGGCGTGCCAGTCAACCCACCATGACCCTTCCTGCGTAGGTGCCGTGGCCGACCAGGTTTGCGGGGCCAGATAGAGCTGTTCGGGCAACCGCGTCATCATCTGATAGTGACGGCGCGGATGTCCCGGTTCGCTCACGATACCCGCGTTGTGGCCGCCGCTCGTAAGAACAAAGGTCACGGGACTGTCTGCGAACAGGGAGATCTTGTAGACGGACTGCCACGGCGCGATGTGGTCGGCGACCGTGCCGACGGCGAAGATCGGCACGCGGATGTCGCCGAGATTGATGACACGGCCGTCGACGGCGAACCGCCCGGCGGTCAACCGGTTCTCGAGAAACAGGCCGCGAAGATATTGCGCGTGCATCAGATAGGGCATGCGCGTCTCGTCGGCATTCCAGGCCATCAGGTCCGAGGGTGTTTCCTGCTCGCCCAGCACATAGGTCCGAATGATCCTCGACCACGTCGGATCGGTCGAGCGCAGGGCGCTGAAGGCGCCCGTCATTTGTTTCGGGTCCAGGTATCCCTGGTCCCACATCGTGTCCTCCAGGAACGTTACCTGCGCCTCATCGATGAACAGCATCAACTCGCCCGCTTCCGTGAAATCGGTCTGGGCCGCCAGCAGCGTCATGCTCGCCAGCCGGTCATCCCCGTCGCGGGCCATGGTCGCGGCCGCGATGGACAGGATCGTACCGCCGAGGCAATAGCCGCAGGCGTGGATCCGGTGGCCCTCCGTGATGAGTGTCACCGCATCGATCGCCGCCATGACCCCACGCCGGCGATAATCGTCCAGACTCGTATTGCGGTCGGCCGCCGTCGGGTTCTTCCACGAAATCGTGAATACCGTGTGCCCCTGGCCTACAAGGTACCGGATCATCGAGTTTTCGGGCGACAGGTCGAGAATGTAATATTTCATGATCCAGGCCGGCACGATCAGCACCGGTTCGGCATGCACGTCACCGGTGGCCGGCGCGTACTGGATCAACTCGATCAGATCGTTGCGGAAGACGACCTTGCCCGGCGTCACGGCGACATTGCCCCCGACCTTGAACCTGTCGGTCCCAGCCGGCGGCTTCTGGTTGATCTGCCTGTCGAGGTCGTCCAGCAGATAGCCCAGTCCGCGCACGAGGTTCGCGCCGCCTTCGGCCAAGGTGTGGCGGACAATCTCGGGATTGAGCGCGGGCACATTGGTCGGCGCCATCATGTCGAGCCATTGCCGCATCAGGAACCAGACCTGCCGCTCATGCTCGCCGGTGGCGCCGCGCACGCCGCTTGCCGCTGAACGCCACCACTTCTCGGTCAGATAGAAGCCCTGCTCCATGACGTTGAACGGAAAATTGCGCCAGTCCGCGCCCTGGAACCTGCCGTCATCCGCAGGCGCCGCCACCAGCAACTCGGGATGGCCGCCCAGTGCCGCTTTCGCCGCATACATCCAGAGCCGCACGGCATCCTGCGCGACTTCGGAAGCGAGCGACATCTGCTTGCCCGGCGACATCGCCATGTGAACGCTCCAGTCCCCGAGCGCCGCGCCAACCGAACTGGGTGCGAGCCCATGCGTGATCCGCGCCAGCAGCGCTCGCAGAACCCGGTCATAGGTATCGAATTGCGCGTTACCGAGGCCGGGCCGCATCTCGGGACGCGGGTCGCGCTTTGACGCTACCGCACTACCGGGCACGTCGCGCGGCACGATAACCTCGAACACCTTGGTCATCTCTTCCACTGGAGGCTCCTCGTTGTGCCGTGGCACAGGATCTGGATTGCCAGGTTCGTGACCGCTCGGAGGCCTGGTTCAGGCCGCTGACGCTGCTGATGCACCGCCGACGGGCTCGAGCCGCCACCCTTCGATGCGCGCCAGCATCCCGGTTGGCCGTTCGACGATGATCTGTGCCTGGCCCGCATATACAGCACCGGTGTTACCGTCGAGTGTCAGCCAGTCACCCTCCCGTACCGTCCGCGAGCCGAAGCGGGCGGACTTTGTTTCGCAGTCGATAATCAACTCCAGGCAACCCACCAGGCAGACCTTGTTGAGTTGGCGGGCAACGACGGCGGCGTGTGAGGTTCGCCCGCCCGCGCCTGTCAGGATGCCCGCGGCAAGGCTCATGGCTTCGATATCGGCGGTGGTCGTATCGGGGCGCAGGAGAATCGACGGAACCCCGTCCCGCGACAGCGCAGTGGCACCAGCAGCCCCGAAGACCGCGCGGCCGATTCCGATCCCCAGGCTGGCCGGGATGGCGGTCGCGAGCTGGGCAAGCGCCGGTTCCGCGGCGAGGGTCTGGCGTTCCAACGTCTCGAGCGGG
>JBKJNE010000098.1:0-3711 GCA_046596015.1 Alphaproteobacteria bacterium | reverse complement strand
TCTGCGACTGCATCTTGACGATGCCCTTGATCAGCGGAACCGGCCCACCGCCGTAGCCGATGCGCCAGCCGGTCATGGCATAGGCTTTCGCCACGCCGTTCATGGTCAGCGTGCGGTCGTAGAGACCGGGCTCCACCTGCGCGGGCGTGTGGAACTTGAAGTCGTCATAGACCAGGTGCTCGTAGATATCGTCCGAGAACACCCAGACATGCGGGTGGCGCAGCAGCACGTCGGTCAGCGCCTTGATCTCGTCATAGGTATAGGCGGCGCCCGACGGGTTCGACGGCGAGTTGAAGATCAGCCACTTGGTGCGGTTGGTGATCGCCGCCTCGAGCTGGTCGGCGGTCATCTTGAAGCCGGTAGCGATGGTCGCCTCGACGATCACCGGCGTGCCGCCGCACAGCAGGATGATGTCCGGGTACGACACCCAGTACGGCGCCGGGATGATCACCTCGTCGCCGGGGTTCACCGTCGCCATCATGGCGTTGAAGATGGTGTGCTTGCCGCCGCAGTTCACGGTGATCTGGTCGGGCTTGTAGGTCAGCCCGTTCTCGCGCGCGAATTTGCCGCAGATCGCCTCTTTCAGCTCCTTGGTGCCATCCACGTCCGTATATTTCGTCTGGCCGTCGCGGATCGCCTTGATGGCGGCTTCCTTGATGTTGTCCGGCGTGTCGAAATCCGGCTCGCCGGCGCCCAGACCGATCACGTCCAGACCGGCCGCCTTGAGTTCACGGGCCTTGGCCGTCACCGCGATGGTGGGCGACGGCTGGATGCGTCCAATGGCATCGGAGAAGAAGCTCACTGCTCGACCTTTCTTGTCTATGGAGCGGGTCGCAAAACGGGCCGGACCCTACGCTTGCGGCCCCATGGGTTCAAGCGCCAATCGAGGACTCGAAAATCAGCCTGTCCTCGCCATATAACAGACCGATGTCCGATCCCATGCTCGCCGACAACACATACCCTTTCGACCCGCCGAAAGTGGTGCGGCCGCCGAAGGGCGAGGGCGGCATTCCGCTGAAGGTGGAAAGCCCGTACGTGCCTGCGGGCGATCAGCCGCGCGCCATCGCCGAGCTGGTGCAGGGCGTGCGCAACGCCGAGCGCGACCAGGTGCTGCTGGGCGTCACCGGCTCGGGCAAGACCTTCACCATGGCCAAGGTGATCGAGGCGACGCAGAAGCCGGCGCTGATCCTGGCGCCGAACAAGACGCTGGCGGCGCAACTCTACGGCGAGATGAAGTCGTTCTTTCCCACCAACGCGGTGGAGTACTTCGTCTCCTACTACGACTACTACCAGCCGGAAGCCTACGTGCCGCGCACCGACACCTTCATCGAGAAGGAATCCAGCATCAACGCCCAGATCGACCGCATGCGCCATTCGGCGACGCGGGCGCTGCTGGAGCGGGACGACGTGATCATCGTCGCGTCGGTGTCGTGCATCTACGGCATCGGCTCGGTCGAGACCTATTCGGCGATGACCTGCGAAGTGAAGATGGGCCAGTCCGTCGACCGCACCGCCCTGCTGCGCCGCTTTGCCGAGCTGCAGTACAAGCGCAACGACCAGTCGCTGTCGCGCGGCACGTTCCGTGCGAAGGGCGATGTCATCGAGCTGTTCCCCAGCCATCACGAGGACCGCGCCTGGCGCATCTCGCTGTTCGGCGACGAGGTCGAGAGCATCGTCGAGTTCGACCCGCTGACCGGCGAGAAGACCGCCAGGCTGGAGAGCATCAAGGCCTATCCCAGCTCGCACTACGTCACGCCGCGCCCGACCCTCGACCAAGCGGTGCGGCAGATCAAGACCGACCTGGAGGTGCGGCTGGAAGAATTGCGCCGCGACGGTCGGCTGCTGGAGGCCGAGCGGCTGGAGCAACGCACCCGATTCGATATCGAGACCATGGCGGCGACCGGTGTCTGCGCCGGCATCGAGAACTATTCCCGCTACCTGACGGGCAGGCCGCCCGGCGCGCCGCCGCCGACCCTGTTCGAATACCTGCCGCCCGAGGCGCTGGTGATCGTCGATGAAAGCCACGTCACCATCGGCCAGCTCAACGGCATGTACAATGGCGACTTCCGGCGGAAATCGATCCTGGCCGAGTACGGCTTCCGGCTGCCGAGCTGCATCGACAACCGACCGCTGAAGTTCGAGGAATGGAACGCCATGCGGTCGCAGACCGTGTTCGTCTCGGCCACGCCCGGCCCGTGGGAGCTGGAGCAGACCGGCGGCGTGTTCGCCGAGCAGGTGATCCGCCCGACCGGCCTGACCGACCCGGACATCTTCGTCCGGCCGGTGGAAAGCCAGGTCGACGACCTGATCGCCGAATGCAAGGCGGTGGCGGCGAAGGGCCAGCGCGTGCTGGTGACCACGCTGACCAAGCGCATGGCCGAGGACCTGACCGAGTACCTGCATGAGCACGGGCTGCGCGTGCGCTACATGCACTCGGACATCGAGACGCTGGAGCGCATCGAGATCATCCGCGACCTGCGGCTCGGCGTGTTCGACATCCTGATCGGCATCAATCTGCTGCGCGAGGGCCTCGATATTCCCGAATGCGCGCTGGTCGCCATCCTGGATGCCGACAAGGAAGGCTTCCTGCGGTCCGAGACGGCGCTGGTCCAGACCATCGGCCGCGCCGCCCGCAACGTCGAGGGCAGGGTGATCCTGTACGCCGACCGGATCACCGGTTCCCTGAAGCGCGCCATCGACGAGACCGACCGGCGCCGCGGCAAGCAGGAAGCCTATAACGAGCTGCACGGCATCACGCCCGAAACCATCAAGCGCGAGATCAGCGACGTGATGCAGAGCGTCTACGAGGCCGATTACGTCACCATCGACACCGGCGCCAGTGGCGTGCAGCACCTGGTGGGCCACAATCTGAAGGCCCATCTGGAGGACCTGAAGAAGCGCATGCTCGACGCCGCCGCCAACCTGGAATTCGAGGAGGCGGCAAGGCTGCGCGACGAGGTCAAGCGGCTGGAGGCCAGCGAGCTGGCTGTCGCCGGGGACCCGCTCGCCCGCTCCACCGGCTTCGAATCCAACGTGCCCGCCGGCAAGGGCCGCTCCCTGTCCGGCCGCCCCGGCACCAGGCAGTGGCGTGGCAAGGGCAAGAAGCGGCGGTAGCGGCCGTCCCGAGGCCGCGTGACCAGCCTATCTCCAAATCGTTGACTGCGATCAATGCCGCGTTGGCCGTCCAGCGCGATTCTGGCTTCATTACAACCGATGGAGCCAGCCATGCCGCACGCCGAAATGGTTCTCGTTATTCCCGTCCTCGCCTTCACCTTCCTGGTGATGGGCTGGATCGTCTCCCAGTTCTGCGGCTACCTGAAGCAGCGCGAGGCGATCGTCGCGGCTTGGGACGATGCCCCGGCACATCAGGACAACCATCTCCAGCGCGAGGCCGCCTGACTTCGTTTGGGCGGAGGGGCCGGTCGTGGTATGATTCGTTGTCGGCGACTCAGCCGGCATCGCACAAGCGATACATTGACGCCCTCCTGCCGGAGAGGCTCAGGGAATATGGTCTTGTGAAGGCCATGGAAAACCGGGCTCGGTGGCCACGAGCCCGGTTTTCGCATTCTCAGGCCAGATCCACCACGACAGACGTCAGAACTTGACGCGCTTGTTCTGTCCGCCGTCGACGGTGACGTTGACGCCGGTGACCCAGCTCGCCGCCGAGGAGAGCAGGAAGACGATGACGTTGGCGACTTCCTCGGGCTTGCC
>JBKJNE010000067.1:0-4956 GCA_046596015.1 Alphaproteobacteria bacterium | reverse complement strand
GTCCAGGTCCTGGATCAGGTAGGCCGCGTCGTCGGCCTCCAGCTCGCTCATGGCGGCGGCGACCTCGCGCGGCCCGAGCAGGTCGAGGATCTCGTCGCGGACCGTCTCCTCGAGCTCGGTCAGCGCCTCCGGCTCGATCTGGTCGCGGGCGATCTCGATCAGCCGCCGCCGGTTCTTCGACGACAGCTGCTCGATCAGGTCGGCCTGGTCGGCGGCGTGGTAGTCTTCGAGCAGGGTATGGATGAAGGCGGCGTCGTCGCTCTTCAGCGCCTCGACAACCTGCGCGACTTCCTCCTCGGAAACCCGGTAAGGCGAGTTTTCAGGCGCCTCGGCGACGGGGCGGCCTTCCAGTTCCGTCTCTTCGTTCTGCATCGGCGCCCCCTGTCAGAACAGGCTCGCGGAAGAAAAAAGACCTGCAGGCAATATCGGTTACCTGCAGGTCCTTAAACTGGTGCGGTCGAGAAGACTCGAACTTCCACGAGCTTGCGCCCACAGCGACCTCAACGCTGCGCGTCTACCAATTCCGCCACGACCGCAGTGAGGCGCTCAAGTAGCAAAATCGGATGCGGGCCGCAAGGAAAGAACGGGCGGGAAAGGGATTAGGTTCGAGGGGCGTTTCCGATGAAGGCCGAAGCCTAGATATTCTCGGCCACGTGGATGCCGCACTCGGTCTTGTCGGTGCCGGCCCAGCGGCCGGAGCGGTAGTCCTGGCCGGCCTCGACGCGCTTGGTGCAGGGCATGCAGCCGATCGACAGATAACCGTCGGCGACCAGCGGATGGCGCGGCAGATCCTTCTCGTTGGCCAAGCGCTGAAGGTCCTCCAGGCTGAAATTGGCCAGCGGGTTGATCTTGATGCGGCCCTCGCTTTCCTCGATCAGCGGCAGCGCGGCGCGGGTGCCGGTCTGGAACCGCTTGCGGCCGGTGATCCAGGCGTCGAAGCCTTCCAGCGCCTTGTCGAGCGGGCGGGTCTTGCGCAGGTCGCAGCAGGCGTCGAGGTTGCGGGTCCACAGCAGGCCGTTCCTGTCCTCTTCCTTCACTTCCTCGGCGTCCGGCTTCAGGGTGCGGATGTCGGTCAGGCCGAACCGGCCCTGCAGCGTGTCACGGTAGCGCAGCGTCTCGCCGAACAGCTTGCCGGTGTTGAGGAACAGGATCGGCGTCGCCGTGTCGATCTGGGCGACCATGTCGACCAGCACAGCGGATTCCGAGCCGAAGGACGACACCAGCGCGATCCGGCCGGGGAAGACCTCCTTGATCATGACCTCGAGCAGGTCCTTGCCGTCCAGGTGGCCATAGCGCTCGTTCAGCCATGCCTCGCCGGGCAGCCGGTTTTCCTGCTTCACTTGCAACGCCGCAGTCATTTCAACCACTCGCTCTTCTCGATCATGGCGTCGGTGCGCCTGGCGACCGTCGCCATATCGGCACCTTCTTCGATCCACTTCCGGCGCTGCGCCGACAGCGCCTGAAGCCGTTCCGCCCATTCGGGCCCGAATTCCGCTTCCAGGTGGCGGCGCAACCTGCGCGCCAGGCCCGGACTTTGGCCGCCGGTGCCGACGGTGATCAACAGATCGCCGCGCCGGACCGAACCGGGCACGTGGAAGTCGCACAATTCGCGCACGTCTTCCACATTCACCAGCACGTTGTGCTCGCGCGCCATCAGCGCCAGGCTGAACGACGCGTCGCTGTCGAGCCCGGCGACGTAGAACAGATCCACGCCCGCCAGGTCGGCGACCTCGGGCAGCCGGTCATGGACCACGCCGCCGGTCAGCGCCGCGAACCGTTCCGCCTCGCCGGGCGCGAACACCGCCACCGCCTTCGCGCCGCCCTCGCGGGCCTGGCGCACGCGGCGCTCGGCCGCCGGGCCGTTTCCCGCCACCACGATGGTCACCCGTTCCGGGTCTATCATGATCGGGATCATGGGGCCGTTCCGCTCCCGGCAACCGCGCCGGTTTCCAATTGACACTGTATATTAGGGGTATCGGGAAAAATCTCAAGGGAACATGTAAAACCCAAATTTATACATAATAAATTTGTTGATTCAATTACCCTCGGTCCGGACCGACGTTGTTGTGGAACTCTCGAACCCGCGTGCCTATTCTGGCGGTCCTTCTTCGGGAGAGACCCAGCGGCAGAAAGGGGAGCCAGCATGTCAGAATCCTTACAGTATGTGGCCGATCGCATCGCGTTGATGGACGTGATGCTGAAATACACCAAGGGCGTCGACAACCGCGACCTCGCGCTCTACCGGTCGGTTTTCACCGACGACGTGGAAGTCGTGGGCTTCGGCCAGAATGTTTATCATGGCGGCGATGCATGGACCGCATATGTCAAGGAGGCGCTGATGCAGTACGGGCCGACCCAGCACATGCTCGGCCCGCAGCTGGCCACCGTGAACGGCGACAACGCCCATTGCCGCACCGATGTGCAGGCGCTGCACTACCTGAAGGACAAGCCGGATACCACGCTGACCCTCTGGGCCACCTATGAGAGCGACATGAAGCGGGTGAACGGCGAGTGGAAGATCGCCCGCCACCAGCTGGTCGCCCGCGGCACCCGCATCCAGGCCGGTTGATCGCGGCCATTCCTGGCCTAGTTTGACGGGCATGCCGGACTGGATCATCGCCGACGCGCCCGTCGCCTATCCCGACGCGCTGTCCTTCATGGAACGGCGCGTCGCGGATATCGCGGCCGGCGCCGCGCCCGAGACGGTCTGGCTGCTCGAGCATCCGCCGCTCTACACCGCCGGCACCAGCGCCCGCGCCGCGGACCTGCTGACGCCCGGCCGGTTCCCGGTCCATGACACCGGCCGAGGCGGCCAGTACACCTATCACGGCCCGGGCCAGCGCGTGGCCTACGTGATGCTGGACCTCAACAAGCGTGGCCGCGACCTGCGGCGCTATATCTCCGCGCTGGAACAGTGGATCATCGACACCCTCGCCGCCTTCAACGTGAAGGGCGAGCGCAGGCAGGGGCGCGTCGGCATCTGGATCGCCAGAAAAGATCAATTCGGCGGCGGGCGCGAGGACAAGATCGCCGCCATCGGCGTGCGGGTGCGCCACTGGATCAGCTTCCACGGCATCGCCATCAATTTGGACCCGGTGCTGGAGCATTTCTCCGGCATCGTCCCGTGCGGCATCACCGGGCACGGCGTGACCTCGCTGGTCGATCTGGGCCTGCCGGTCACCATGGCCGACCTGGACGTGGCGCTGCGGAAGACATTCGAGACCAATTTCCCCGACACGGCCAGCCAGTCCCCGCACAGCCTGAGTTCTCAAAGCAGCATGGATGGGTTATAAATGACGTCATGATACCGCTGGTCACAGGCAGTCTGGATGACATTCGCGCTTTGTGCATCAAGCACAAGGTCCGCAAGCTTGCGCTGTTTGGCTCGGCGGCCCGCGACGATTTTAATCCCGACACCAGCGATCTGGATTTCTTGGTTATATTCGAGCCGCTGCCTCCAGTGGAATACAAGGACCATTTTTTCGGTCTTCAGGCTGACCTTGAGGATTTATTTTCCCGCAAGATCGACCTTGTCGTCGAGGACGCGATCCGCAACCCCTATCGTCGTGAGGCCATCCTGTCTTCAAATGAACTGATTTATGAAGAAGCGGCGTAGTGCGGGCGCCTATCTTTGGGACATCGTGGATGCTTGCGACAAGACGCAGGAATTCGCGGCGGGCCGCACATTGGAAACATACATGGCCGACGCGTATATGAAGTCGGCTGTCGAACGCCAGCTCACAATTATTGGCGAGGCTATGGTTCAATTGCTGCAGCGGTTTCCCGACTACGCGGCGCACTTCCCCGCGCGATCAGCCATCATCGCTTTTCGCAATAGGCTGGTGCACCACTATGAGGATACAGCAGATGCGATCGTTTGGGGCATCGTGATCGACGACGTTCCGAAACTGCGGGCCAAGGTCACCAAACTTCTGAATGATCCACCAAACTAAGCCGTCGTATCGGATACCGAGAGACTGCAAGCGTGGCGTCGATCCAAGTGCCGTCCCAAAAAGCGGCGGGCAGGCCACCTTGCGATGGCCTGCCCGCCTTTGGTGCCGCGAGGCTCAGAAGCGGAAGGTGCCCTGCACCGTGAGTTCCCGGCCGCGTTCGACGACGCCCGAGAGGTCGCCGCGGTTGCCGCCGGGCTTGTCGCCCGAGGTCAGCACCTTGATCTCGTTGGTCAGGTTGCGTCCGATCAGGGCGAACTCCCAGGTCTCGTCGGGATCGTGGAACCGGATCGCGGCGTTGAACTTGGCATAGCCGGGCTGGCGGGTGCCGGGCGCCTGGTTGTCCTGCGACCAGTACCAGGTGATGTACTTCACGTCCGCCGACAGGCCGATGTTGATCGCGTTGGCGATCGGCGTGTCGTAGCTGACGCCGAAGAAGCCGGAGAAGCGTGGCGCGTTGGCCAGGTTCTCGCCGCTCAGATCCTGAACGTTCGGCTTGCCGGGAGCGGACGGCAGGCAGCCTTCGCCCGGAAGCTGGCCATTGAAGCACGGCGCCGTGGAGAAGTCCCTGAACTTGGCCACGTTGTAGGACAGCGCGGTGCGGATGTTCCAGTGATCGTCCGGCACCCACTGGATTTCCGCCTCGACGCCCTTGGTCACGGCCGAGGCCGCGTTGCGGATGACGAAGGAGGTGGTGACGATGTCGAGCGACGACCGCTGCAGGCCCTTGAACAGGTAGTAGTAGGCGTTCAGGTCGAGCCGGATGGTGCCGTCGGCCAGCGCCGCCTTGTAGCCGATTTCGCCGCCCTTGGCGGTTTCCGGGCCGAACGACAGGCTCTGGAAGGTTTCCGCCTTGAAGATCAGGCCGGCATGCGAGATGCCGCCCGACTTGAAGCCCGTCTTGTAGGCCGCGTAGATGGTGTGATCCGGCGCCGGGTGCCAGGTCAGTGTGGCTTCCGGCGACCAGTTGGAGGTGTCCGTGGTGCCCTGGATGTTCTGGCCTGGC
>JBKJNE010000056.1:0-3384 GCA_046596015.1 Alphaproteobacteria bacterium | reverse complement strand
CGGCCTTGCTTCCCTTTCCCCACCGCCCTGCTACGTTTCGCCCAGTACCCGGGGGGCACGACATGCGTAAGCTTCAGATTGGCGACGTCACCATCACCAGCATTGTCGAGCGCGACGGTCCCTGGCGCCAGCCGGGGGCGATGTTTCCGGCCTATGACCCTGCCATTGCCGCCGAGCATTTCAAGACGATGGAGCCCGAGGTCTTCGACCACGCCTCCGGCCGCATGGTCATCACCTACCAGACCTTCGTGGTCAAAACCCCCAAACACACCATTCTGGTCGACACCTGCACCGGCGAGGACAAGGGCTATCCGGCCCCGATGGATTTCGACAAAACTCCCTGGCTCGCCGGCTTCAAGGCCGCCGGCCTGTCCTTCGACAAGATCGACTATGTCTTCTGCACCCATCTGCACATCGACCATTGCGGCTGGAACACCGTGCTGCGCGACGGCCGCTGGGTCCCCACCTTCCCCAACGCGAAATACGTCTTCCACAAGCGCGAGTACGACTACTGGGAACAGGCCACCGCCCGCGGCGAGCAGCCGCCCGGCCAGGTCTGGAACATGAACTGCCTGCCGATCATGGAGGCCGGCCAGGCTCTGCTGGTCGACGACGATTACGCGCTGGACGACACCATCACGCTCACCCCCACGCCCGGCCACTCGCCCTGCCATTGCTGCGTCAACATCTTCTCCCGCGGCCAACGCGCCGTCGTCACCGGTGACATGATGCACCACGCCCTGCAATGCCGGGAACCCGACTGGTCCACCGTCTTCGACACCGACGCCAAACAGGCCGCCGCCTCGCGCCGCAGCTTCCTCGGCTCGGTCGCCGACACCGACACGCTGATCCTGCCGATCCATTTCCCAAGCCCCACGGTCGGCCGCATCAAGGCCGACGGCGACCGCTTCGATTGGCGCTATGTGCGCGGCTGAGCCGGGGCAATCGGCGACTCGCTTGCTCTCCCGCTTGCGGTCGCGATCGCAACAGGTCTAGCGTTCCGCCCCGAGGAAACGCCGAACGGTGGACCGCACCGCATGAGCAAGCACATTGTCGCCACCGTCGCCGACCTGCCTCCGGGCAGCCGGAAACTTGTGACCGTCAAGGGCCGGCCGATCGCCGTGTTCAACCTCGGCGGCGAATTCTTCGGCCTGCTCAACCGCTGCCCGCATCAGGGCGGCGGCCTATGCGAAGGCCTGCTCACCTCCGTCGTCACCGCCGACCGCCCCGGCGAATACCGCCTCTCGCGCCAGGGCGAGATCATCCGCTGCCCCTGGCATGGCTGGGAGTTCGACATCCGCACCGGCCAATCCTGGTGCGAACCCGACCGCATCCAGGCCAGGCAATACCCGGTCGAAATCGCCGCCGGCACCGACCTGGTCAAAGGCCCCTACATCGCCGAAACGATCCCGGTTTCGGTCGAGCAGAACTACGTCGTCGTCGAGGTCTGACCACCCACGCACCCGTTCTTGACGCACCCGATCTTGATGCACAAGCAAGAGGACCCATGGGGGACGCCAGCACCAGCCTCGCACAGCCGCCACGCGCGGTCGCAGCCCCCGCCCGGCAGCGGCCCTTCGCGCTCGACCGCTATTTCGTGGCGCTGACCGTGCTGCCCACCTTCGTCGTGATGGTGGCAATCTTCGGCCTGCCGCTCCTGTTCTCGCTCTATCTCAGCTTCACCGGCTGGTCGCCCGACCAGGCGCTGTTCGGCGGCGCCTATGTCGGCCTGGACAACTACGCCGACCTCCTGGCCGACCCGGTCTTCATCGGCAGCCTCGGCATCACCTTCGGCTACACCGCCGCCGCCGTCTCGGCCCAGCTTGCCGCTGGCCTCGGCATCGCCCTGCTGCTCAACATCGACCTGCCCTACATGCGCGCCTTCCGCACCGCCCTGGTGGTGCCGATGATGATCACCCCGATCGTCGGCGCGCTGTGCTGGAAACTCCTGCTCGACCCCAGCCACGGCGTCGTCAACTACTGGCTCGGCCAGAAGATCATCTGGCTCGGCCAGCCCGACACCGCGATGCTCGCCGTCTGGCTGGTCAATGTCTGGCAAAGCACGCCCTATGTCGCACTCATCCTGCTCGCCGGGCTGCGCTCCCTGCCCAGCGAACCGCGCGAGGCCGCCGCCATCGATGGCGCCAGCCGCTGGCAGATGTTCCTGCACATCACCCTGCCGCTGCTCAAGCCCTACCTCCTGGTCGCCCTGCTGCTGCGCACCATCTTCGAGTTCCGTGCCTTCGACAATATTTACGCCATGACCGGCGGCGGCCCGGCAAACGCCACCATGGTCCTGTCGATGTTCACCTACCTCGCCAGCTTCGTCCGCTTCGATTTCGCCCTCGGCGCCGCGGCCTCCTGGATGATGCTGCTGATGTCGATGCTGATCTGCCTGTTCTTCATCGCGGTGATCCGCCGCCGGGACGCCAACTGATGGCCCCACTCTGATGGCCCCACTCTGATGACACCACTCTGATGACAATCGTCGTCGGCTCCCGCCGCACCCGATTCCTCTCGCGCGCCCTGGTCTACGCGGCGCTCAGCCTGCTCTCCCTGCTGTTCCTG
Source organism: Alphaproteobacteria bacterium (assembly GCA_046596015.1). Lineage (GTDB taxonomy): Bacteria > Pseudomonadota > Alphaproteobacteria > SMXS01 > SMXS01 > RI-34. The sequence goes on along the minus strand of JBKJNE010000056.1, from coordinate 816 downwards.
TTCCCGCTGCTCTGGGTGCTCGGCCTGTCGTTCAAGACCCGGCTGCAAACCTTCGCCGACCCGCCGCTGTTCCTGTGGTGGCCCACCCTGGAGAACTACATCGACGTCTTCGGCCGCTCGGATTTCGGCCTCGCCTTCCTCAACACGCTGATCGTCTCCGCCAGCGCCGTCGGCCTGTCGCTCTGCGTCGGCGTGCCCGCCGCCTACGCCTTCGCGCGCTTTCCCTTCCGCGGCCGTTCCTTCCTGTTCTTCGCCCTGCTGGTCATGCGCATGCTGCCGCCAATCGCCGTCCTGGTGCCGATGTATGTCCTGTTCAGCCAGCTCGGCCTCACCACCACGCGCTTCTCCGTCGTGCTCGCCTACTCCACCTTCAGCCTGCCGCTGGTGGTCTGGATCATGCGCGGCTTCTTCGAGGACCTGCCCGCCGAACTGGAAGAAAGCGCCTGGATCGACGGCGCCAACCGCTTCACCGCCTTCCGCCTCATCGTCCTGCCGCTGGCCAAGCCCGGCATGGTCGCCGCCAGCATCCTCTGCCTGCAACTCGCCTGGAACGACTTCCTGTTCGCTGCCGTGCTGACCAACAACGCCAGCCAGACCCTGCCGGTGAAGATGATGACCTTCTCGGCCGGCGATTCCGGCGTCGACTGGGGCGGCGTCACCGCCTCGGGCATGCTGGTCATCCTGCCGGTCATCATCTTCTCGTTCATCGCCCAGCGCCATCTCGTCGCCGGCCTGTCCTCCGGCGCCGTCAAAGGCTGACCCAAGAAAAGCAAAAAAAGGGAGACCCGCCCATGCCCACCCTCAACCGCCGCGCCC
>JBKJNE010000556.1:0-6962 GCA_046596015.1 Alphaproteobacteria bacterium | reverse complement strand
CCCATGTCGCCGGTGTCGAGCCAGCCTTCCGCGTCGAGCACGTTGCGGGTGCCTTCCGGATCGTTGAAATAGCCCGACATCACCGACGGGCCGCGCACATAGATATTGCCAACGCCGCGCTCGCCGGCCGGGTCGCCATTCTCGTCGCGGATGTCGAGGTCGTACTCCGGCATGGGGACACCGCAATTGACCACTTCGCGGGTCTTGGCCGTGCCGGCGGTCGCGGGTACCGCGCGGTGCTCCGCCGCCAGCAGACTCTCGTCGACCAGATCGACCTCGATGCCGCTGTCGATCGGCATGAAGCTCACGGCCAGCGTGCATTCGGCCAGCCCGTAGCTGGACAGGAAGGCCTTGTCGTTGAACCCGGCGGGCGCGAAGGTGCGGCTGAACTCGCGCATGGAATCGGCGCGGATCATCTCGGCGCCCAGACCGGCGACGCGCCACGAACTCAGATCCAGTTCGGCGACCTGCTCGGGCTTGACCCGCCGGGCGCACAGCTCGTAGCCGAAGGTGGGGCTGTAGGTGACGGTCGCCTTGTGGCGGCTGATCAGCTCCAGCCAGAGGAGCGGGCGACGCGCGAAGAACTCGGTCGGCAGGTAGTCGGCCGTCACCTGCACCGCCACCAGGGTCAGCATGGCGCCGACCAGGCCCATGTCGTGATAGAACGGCAGCCACGACATCATCCGGTCGCCGTCGCGTACGTGGATGCCGTGGGCCGCATTGCCGTGACAGTTCGACATCACCGACGTCTGGGTGACGGCGACGCCGTGCGGGAAGCGGGTGCTGCCCGAGGAATACTGCAGGTAGCAGATGTCGCCCGCACCCTGCGGCCGCAGGTCCGGCGTACCTTCCGGCAGCGCCAGCAATTCCTCGCTGGTCACCACCAGCTTCATGCCGAGGCCGTCGGCCGCCTGCACCAGCAGGTCCGACATGCCGGTGGGCGCGACGGCGGCGGCGGCGTGGCAGCTCGCCATCTGCTTGCCGAGCTGCTCGACGTAGCCGTCCTTGCCGCCGAACGAGGTCGGCAGCGGCAGCGGCACCGGGAGCAGGCCGGCATACTGGCAGCCGAAGAAGGCGGCGATGAAATCCGGCGTGGTGTCGGCGATCAGCGCCACGCGGGCGCCGCGTTCCAGGCCGGCAGTGATCAGACGCCGCGCCGTCGCCAGCGCGCGGTCGCGCAGGTCGGCGAAACTCAGGACGTCGTCCAGGTCGCCGCGCGCCGAATAGAAATTGAAGCCCCGGACGCCCTGCGCTGCATAGTCCAGCGCATCGACCAAAGTGGCAAAGTCGGCCATGCGCCGGGGCAGGCCGGGATCATCCGTCGGTAATGGTGTCAGCATATGCGGCTGTATCGGTCTTCCTTGGTCCGTCGGGTCAGTCGTAACGGAACACTTTCCTGCGAAAGCTCAAGTCTTTTCCACCGTTTCTCGTTCGTCTCCGCGCGGCGGAAGCCTAGCTCATTTTTGGGCGAAGCGGGTTCAAAAATTTGCCATACTCCCAGCCCTCAGGGGCGCGGGCGCCGGTTCTTAAGGGGAAACCGCTGGAAAGGCAAGAGTCCAGGAAGCAGGCCCGCCCTGCGGCGGCCGCGAAAAACCGCGCGGCGCCGCGCGGGCCCGCCAGCGAGGCCTATCTGGAACGCGCCGCCGCGCACTATCTGGCACGCTTCGCCTCGAGCGTCGGCAACTTCAAGGACGTGCTGTGGCGCAAGGTCGAACGGCGCGGCCTCGCGGAGGGCGTCGAGCGTGAAACGGCGCAAGCCTGGATCGACGGCATCGCCGACCGGTTCGTCGCCCTCGGCCTGCTCGACGACGAAACCTTCGCGCGAGCCCGCGCCGGCTCGCTGCTACGGCGCGGCGCGCCGCGGCGGGTGATCCGGTCGGCGCTGGTGGCGAAAGGCGTCCCTGCCGAGGTCGCGGCCGGCGCGGTCGCGTCACTGTCGGGCGAGTCCGGGGATCCGGACCTTGACGCCGCGCTCGCGTTCGCGCGCCGCAAGCGGCTCGGTCCCTACGGCGCGGGCGGCGACCGGCGCCGCAAGGACCTGGCCGCCTTCGCCAGGGCCGGATTTTCCTATCAGCTCGCGCGCCGTGTGCTCGAGGGGAGTGGCGGCGAATGAGGGTCGCCGTGCGGATCGCGGCGGCGGGGCTATGCGGTCTGCTGCTGCTGTGGGGTGACGCAGCCGGCGCCTTCTCGGCGGACCCGCCCGATACCGGCGCCGCCCAGTCACTGCCGCTCGCGCCGCTGACGGTGGACACCAGCAAAGGCGCCGTGGTGCTGCGTGTCCAGGTGGCCGACACCGACGCCACGCGCCAGACCGGGCTGATGTACCGCAGGTCCATGCCCGAGAGGGAAGGCATGCTGTTCATCTTCCAGCAGGTCCATCCGGTGGCGTTCTGGATGAAGAACACGGTGCTTTCCCTCGACATCCTCTTCATCGACGGCGCCGGCAGGGTGATGAACATCGCCCGTGGCACCACGCCGTTCTCGCTGGAGCCGATTCCGGCGGACGGTCCCACCCGGGCCGTCCTCGAGCTCAACGCGGGCGCCAGCGCGCGCCTGGGCATCGAGGTGGGCGACCGCGTGCGCTACGAGCCGCTTTCGCGCTCACCGTCGTCTCCGCCCTGAGCCGCGGCGGCAAGGTTTCGCTGGATTTGCCTGATCCGTGACCGTTCGTCGCCGCTGGGCCGCAGACGCCAGACAGCAGGGGCACGCTCGCAGCACTTGACGCTGGGAATCATTGGCCTGTTTACTAGCGCCCAATGGGCCGAGCCGCGAGCCTGCTCGCAGATCGTTCCGCCGGCGCCGCAAGGCACCGGAGGGAGCGAAGGGGAAAATCAGGACATGAATCTTCATGCCGCTCCTTGAACTCAAGGAACTCAAGCGTCTCGGCTATGGCTTCGGCATCAGGCAGCGGGGATTGCTCGCGAAAGCGAACCAGGCGCCCGCCGCGGAATTTCCGTCGAGCAAGGACATGATGGCCCTCGCGGAAAAAGTCCGGTCCTGCCTGCCGGACGGGGACAGCGTTCCCGCACTCGCGGCGGGTGACCAGTTGTCGTTCATCCACCTGGTGCAGTGGGCCATTTTGCTTCAGCGCCTCGCGCGCATTCCGGTATTCGCGCAGCCCATTCCAATGCCCGCCCGCCCCGGCGAAGGCGGCCGGCAGTGGGTAGGCGCGCTCGTGCCCCATGTCGATGCGGACGCCGCCCGGATAGCGCTCGACTGGGCGATCGGGCTGGTCAACGCTTTCGCCGAAGCGGCCGCCAAGGGCGAGACAACGGCGGCGCTGGATGCGGTGCCGGCACAGGTCAACGAGGTGGTCGGCAAGCTTGGGGAACGCGCGCCCACCGGCGTCAACACCTACCGGATATGCGAGGCCGCCTATCAGGAGCGGATCCCGTTCGCCATGTTCTTCCGTGACATGCTCCTGCTCGGCGAGGGCATCAAGCTCAAGCGCATGCTCAGCACGATCACCGATACGGTCAGTCCGATCGGCGTCGCCATCGCCCGCAACAAGATTCAGACGGCGCAGGCCCTGCGCCAGGCCGGTTTTCCCACCGTCCAGCACGCCGCCGCGACATCGGAGGATCATGCGGTCACCCTGGCCGGCAAGACCGGGTTTCCGACGGTGGTCAAGCCCGCCGACGCAGACGGCGGCGCGGGCGTGTCGGCGGGAATCATGACGGAAGCGGCGGTCAGGGCCGCTTACAAGGCGGCCCTGAAAGTGTCGAAGAATGTCATCGTCGAGAGGTTCGTCGCCGGCAACAACTACCGCGTCCACGTTTGCAATGGCCGCATCGTCAAGACCACGTTGCGCCGTTCGGGCGGCGTGGACGGCGACGGCGCCACGAGCATCCGCGACCTCGTCGGCCGGCAGAAAGACGATCCCCAGTCGCAGCGGCGACGGCTGGAACGCGGGCGGTTTCTGCTGGATATCGACGACGAGGCGCGGGAGCTGCTGGCCGAGATGGGGCTGACCGAGGATTCGGTGCCCCGGTCGGGTCAGTTCGTGCCGCTGCGGCGGCGATCCAACGTGTCGACGGGCGGCACGACGGTCAACGTCCACGGCACGCTGCATCCCGACAACGAAGCCATGTTCCTGCGCGTCGCCCACCTTCTGGGGCTGGATTTCGCCGGCATCGACTACATCTCGCCGGACATCTCGAAATCCTGGTGCGACGTGCCGTCGGCGATCTGCGAGATCAATGCACAGCCGCAACTCGGGAACGACCTGAACCCGCATCTCTACAACGAATTGCTGCGCGAATATCTGGGCGGCGCGGCGCGCGTGCCCTGGGTCCTCCTGCTGGGCGGCGATGCCACGAGCACGGAATCGCGCTCATTGGGCGAGCGTATCCGGCATGGCATGGAGCAGCGCGTGTCGCCGGCGGTCATGGCGTCGCCCGCCGGCGTGTGGCTCGGTACGTCGCGTATCGCCGGCGGGCAGGGATCGCTGGCGAGCGCCTGCGAGAGTATCGTCCTGGGCCGGTTTGCCGCCGCCGCCGTCGTGGTCGCCGATCCGTCGCTGGTCATCGCGCAGGGGCTGCCGACGGAGGACCTGGATTTCGTCGTCCTGACCAACGATCCCCGGCCGTCCGCGGAAACGTTCGATCTCTGCCGCAAGCTCGTCGCGCCGCATATCCGCAAGGGGCTGCTGCTGGAGGTGGGCGATCCGGCGTTCGGGATACTGAAGGTCGAACTGCCGGCGGATAAGCTTTTCCTGGTCTGCCCCGGCGCGGCGGATGAAGCCGTCCGTGCGCACCTGTCCGGTGGCGGCCGCGCCGTTTGGCTCGAAAGCGAGGAAGGATCGGATGAAATCCGCGTCGTGCTCGGCACGGGTGAAACCCGTGTCCCGCTTGGCAGGCTGAGGGGGGCCGGGGCCGACCGGCGGACGATTCGGGATTTGATGATCGCCCGGGTCGTTCAGGTGTATCTGCCGGCCAGGAAGAAGCCCGGCGAGACGCAGCTAGGAAACTGATTACATGACGTTGAAAGTGCCGCTCATCGGCCAGGATTTCGAGTTTTCCGACGCTGCGGCGCGCATCGCGAAATTGCGCGAGTCGGCCTGTAACCGGCCGGTGGAGGAGGGCTTCCTGGGCTCGGTCCGCGAGATCGCGATGGTGCTGAGCAGCCCGCGCTCCGGCTCCAGCCTGCTCGCGTCGGTGCTGCGCCGGACCGACCAGCTGATGAATTTCCAGGGCGCGATCACGCCGTTCCTCGGCATGGCCGACCTGCGCTATCCGGTCAGCGGCGACACCGATGCGCTGGAGGCGCGCCATGCGTCCGTCGCACCCTGGCTGGAACCCTACCTGGCCCAGGAGTGCGGCTATGCGCTTGAACGGCTCGAAGGGCAGGCCGACCGCGACCAGTTCGCCGTCGACCTGGCGATCCGGCTGTCCATGCAGTGGCCGGATATCGCCTTCACCCTCGACCACCTGCGCTCGGCCACCAATTTCGCGCTGGACGAGGCCGTGCGCGATTTCGGCTGGGCCGATGGCGAGTTCCGCGATCCCAAGCTGTTCCATGCCTTGCTGATCCGGCGGCTGCGTCCGGCCTATCCGGAGCTGAACCCGTATCTCTACGACATCGACGCGGCCATGATCCGCGACCTGATGCCCGACGCGCCCGTGGTCGTCACGCTGCCGTCGGGCCGGTTTGTCGAGATGCCGCCGCTGATCACCATCCGGCCCTGGCGGCGCGCGACGGCGGCCGACCTGCGCGGCAAGCCGCTGGTGATGAAGACCGTCGCCAACACCTTCCGCATGCCGTTCCTGTCGGCGTTGTTCCCGTCGGCGCGGATGCGGGTCATGCACCTGACGCGCAGCGTCGCCGGCAGCGCCAACGGCATGTATGATGGCTGGATGCATGCCGGCTTCTGGGCGGCGCATATCGTCGACGGCGACCTGGCGATTCCCGGCTATTCGGACAGGTTTCCCGAGTGGGGCCGGCACTGGTGGAAGTTCGGGCTGTTCCCGGGCTGGCAGGCGCACCGGACGAGCAAGCCCGTCGATATCGCCGCCGCGCACTGGCGCACCTGCCACGAGACCATCCTGGCGTGGCTGGCGGCCCATCCGGAGCAGCAGGCGGACTCGATCCGGGTCCACGGCGAGGATTTCCTCGACAACCCGCACAAGAAGGCCGGCACGCTCGCCCGGATCGCCGACTGGTTCGGCGTCGGCATGGACGAGGGCCTGTCCTACGCGGCGGAAAACGAGCTGCCGCTGCAGCTCGCCACGGTCAAGCCGGCGCCCCAGCGCTGGCGCAAGCGCTATGACGAGCTGGAACATATCCTGAAGGATCCCCGCAACGGCGACCTGATGGTGCGGCTGGGATATGACGCCGATCCCGAAACCTGGTAGCCGCCCGCGGCCTTGAGGCGGCGCGGCAGTTCGTGTATCTCCTCGCTTGAATTTTCGGGGTGTAGCTCAGTCTGGTAGAGTGCCTGCTTTGGGAGCAGGATGTCGTCGGTTCGAATCCGGCCACCCCGACCAGAACAAACGCAGGATCAAAGGTGATGCAGGCAACGATCTTCAAGCCGGCCAGGAACGCCATGCAGTCGGGCTGGGCGAACACCCGCAAGTGGCTGCTGGTCTACGATCCGCAGCGCGCCAAGCACATCGACGACCTGATGGGCTATACCAGCTCGGACGACACCTCGGGCCAGGTGCGGCTGACCTTCGACACCCAGGAGGAGGCGGTCGCCTACGCGGAAAAGCGCGGGCTGACCTATCAGGTGCAGGAGCCGCATGCGCGCACGCTGAGAATCAAGGCCTACGCCGACAACTTCAAATACACGCGGCAGACCCGGTCTGCCTGACCACATCACGGGCCCCGTAGCTCAACAGGATAGAGCACCTGCCTTCTAAGCAGGTATTCACGAGCATGTTTGGTATTTGGGTTCAATGGGTTATTATTTTAGAGACCCACAAATGGGACTTTTTATGGGACTTTTCGCCGAGGACCGACCC
>JBKJNE010000555.1:0-2690 GCA_046596015.1 Alphaproteobacteria bacterium | reverse complement strand
TCTCGCCCATCAGCAGGCTGGCGACGCAGCGGGTGGCGTTGCCGCAGGCGGAGACTTCCGATCCGTCGGCGTTCTGGATGCGCATGAAGGCGTCGGCCTTGTCGGACGGCAGGATGGTGATGATCTGGTCGCAGCCGATGCCGACATGCCGGTCGGCGACAAAGCGCGCCTGCGCCGGCGTCAGGGCAAGCGGGTCCGTGCGGGCATCGAAGACAACGAAATCGTTGCCCAGCCCGTGCATCTTGACGAAGTTGCGTACCGTGCCCTGCGCATTCATGGCGCGGTTATATGGGCCGCGCCCTTTTCGACTCAAGCGAAATGCGGGAAGTTGTTCGCCGCGGCTTTCGGGCGGCGAGGCGGTCCGCCTCGCCTGAAAGCGCTCTACAGCCTCTTCAGCACCATGACGTCCACGAGCAGCAGCATGGCATTCCAGATCGCATGCAGCGCGATGGAGGCGGTGAGCGAGCCGGTGCGGACGCGGGCCAGCGCGAAGATCAGCCCGGCGCCGAACAGCACGGCGAGGCCGTAGAGCTCGTTGAACCACTCTAGCGTGAAATGCTGGTGGACGGCGGTCCACATGGCGGTGGTCAGCACGATGGCGCCCGCCACGCCCAGCCGCGACCGGGCCAGCCCGGTGAAGATGAAGCCTCGGAAGAGCATCTCCTCGAACACCGGCGCGATGGTCACGGCGGTGACGAAGAACAGGAACGTGCCGCCCGCGTGGAGGCCAATGCCGGTGCCGTCATGGGCCATGGCCATTTCGGGCAGCACCACGAACAGCCCGAAATAGGCGGCGAGCGCCAGAACCCAGGGCAGCAGCGCCAGGTGCCGCACCGGCCGGAGGTCCACATACAAGGCTAGGCTCGCGCCGCCGTGTCGGACGATGCGGGTCATGATGACGATGCCGGCGACGGCGCCCAGCCAGTAGAGCGCCATCAGGATGTCGGTGGCATCGGCCGCGCCCAGCCCGCCCTCGGCGCGGAACAGGTCCATGACGCGGAAATCGGTGAACAGGCTGAACAGCGCTGCGCCGGCGACCTGGGCCGCCACCACGCCGAACAGGATCAGCGCCGACAGGCCGACGGTTGGCCATCCGCTCCAGCGATGGGTGGCGGAAACCGCTTGCGGCTCGGGACAAGGCGCTGACATGCGAGGAAAAGCCTACCGGCGCGGCCGGAACGTGGCAAGCGGACGGCCGTCACACGGAAGAACCGGCTATGCCGCGGGGCGGGCGGGGTAACCGGTGTCGAAGAGCGAAGCGGCGAAGCGGTTGCCGGGCTCGCTGAGCCAGGGCCGCATGCGGCGGAACAGGCTGGCGAACGCCTCGCGGTGCAGTTCGCGGAAGCCGGGTTCGCCGGCGGCAATTTGAAGCTCATTGGCGGCGGTGAGCTCGCAGAACTCCCGCAGTTCTTCCTCCGGCATCATGATGGTCTCGCCGGTGAAGCGGTCCTCGAACGGCAGCGGCACGGCGGCGCCTACCCTGGGCCAGAACTTCGCGCGGTCGCACGAGCAGTAGCGGTAGACGATGGCCTCGGCCTCGTCGCCGATGATCCCGGCGACGATCCGGCGCTTGTCGAGCGATACCATCGCGTCGGTGAAGTGGACGGTGCCGTAGGCGGCGTGGAACAGGCCGGCGTCGCACAGCACCGGCCGCGCGCCCCAGTCCGCCAGCATGTCGTGGACGCCGACGAAGTGTTCCTCCAGCGACCCGTTGATGTGGGCGAAGTCGCCGGCGCCCAGCGCGGCGAGGGCGCGGAATTTTTCGTCGCGGTGGCTTGCTGGCGACGGGTGAAGGTGCTTCGTCATGAGGCGAGCATAGGACCCGCAAGGGCCGCGCGGCAACCTTTGGTGCGGTCGACGCTCAACAAGTTTAATGCACTGTCACCGAAATAGGCTCCGCCCTCGGCGCTTGACTCTCCGGCCCGTCGCGCCTAGGTTCCGCGCGCTTCAACGAAAGCGCTGTGTTTTCGTGTCCGAGGATACCCACCCGTCAGCGAAGGTTCGCCCGCGGGTGGCGTTGGTGTTTGGAAAATGTTCGAGACGCTGTCAGGCCGGTTGGGCGACATCTTCGACAAGCTGCGGGGCCGCGGGGTTCTGAACGAATCCGACGTGGGCGCGGCCATGCGCGAGGTGCGCGTGGCGCTGCTCGAGGCCGACGTGGCGTTGTCTGTCGTGAAGGACTTCGTCGAGAAGGTGCGCGCCCGCGCGGTCGGCCAGGAAGTGCTGCGCTCGGTGACGCCCGGCCAGATGGTCGTCAAGATCGTCAACGACGAACTGGTCGCCATGCTTGGCGGCGAATCCGAGGACATCAATCTCAACGCCGTGCCGCCGGTCGCCATCATGATGGTCGGCCTGCAGGGCTCGGGCAAGACCACCTCGACCGCCAAGATCGCCAAGCGGCTGGCGACGCGCGACCGCAAGCGGGTGCTGATGGCGTCGCTGGACACGCGCCGCCCGGCCGCCCAGGAGCAGCTGAAAATCCTCGGCACCCAGATCAACGTGCCGACCCTGCCGATCATCCCGGGCCAGATGCCGCTGGATATCGCCAAGCGGGCCATGGAGGCGGCGCGCCTCGGCGGCTACGACGTGGTGATGCTCGACACCGCCGGCCGCCTGCACGTGGACGAAGGCCTGATGACCGAGCTGGACTCGGTGAAGTTCGTGGCCATGCCGTCGGAAATCCTGCTGGT
>JBKJNE010000395.1:0-3367 GCA_046596015.1 Alphaproteobacteria bacterium | reverse complement strand
TAGGTGAGCGCAAGCCCGGCCAGCGACGCACCGACGCTCTGGCGGAACGTGCAGTTCACGCGGCTGGCGTAGAGGCCGAAAGAGTAGAGCAGCTTGAAGACGAAGATGCCGATGGTCGGCGCAATGAACTCGGCCGGCGGCAGTCCGACCGGCTTCAGGCCGAACAGCGGCGGCACCAGCACGCCCAGTGCCCAGGCAAGGCCCGCCCAGGTGAAGATGAGATTCAGCGCATCGGCGAACCACGGCAGCCAGCCGGTGATGAAGTGGTACTTCTGCGAGAAGGTGAGCTGCGTGCGGTTGGTCAGCATGTTGCCGGCATGCGCCTTCAATATCTGCATGGCGCCGTAGGCCCAACGGAAACGCTGCTTCTTGTAGCCGGAGAAATGGTCGGGCGTCAGGCCGTGGCCGAAGCGCTCGCGGCTGTACATCGCGCCATAGCCCTTCTCCATCAGGCGCAGGCCGAACTCGGTGTCTTCCGTGATGCACCAGGTCGCCCAGCCGCCGAGATCCTGCATCAGGTCGCGGCGCGCGAGCGTCATCGTGCCGTGCTGGATGATGGCGTCGTATTCGTTGCGCAGGCACATGCCGATATCGAAGAAGCCGGCATACTCCCAGTTGAGCATTTCCTTGAAGCGGTCGCCCTTCCAGTCGCGATGGTCCTGCGGCGCCTGGACGTAGCCAATCTTGGGGTCGTCGAAGTGCGGTACCAGCGCCTTCAGCCAGTCCGGCCGCACCATGTAGTCGCTGTCGACAACGCCGATGATTTTCGCGTCGGGCGCGGTTTGTTGCAGCACATAGTTCAGCGCGCCGGCCTTGAAGCCCTTCATCACGTCGAAATGGAAGAAGCGGAAGCGCTCGCCCAGCGAAGCGCAGTAGTCCTGCACCGGCCGCCACACCGCGGGGTCCTTGGTGTTGTTGTCGATGATGATGACTTCGAAGTCCGGGTAGTCGAGGGCGGCAAGCGATTCGATGGTCTGGATCACCATGGCCGGCGGCTCGTTGCAGATGGCGACGTGGATCGAGACCTTGGGCCAGATGCGATCGGCCGGCTGGCTCGCCAGCATCCCGGCGGCCGGCAGTGCCTGGCGCGTCCAGCGCCGGCGCCAAATGGTCTCGACCATCTCGAGCGCCTGAATGAGCGCCATGGCAAGGCTGATCGCGAGCAGGAAGATCAGCACGGCCCAGCCGACGATTTCGACGGTCAGCATGTAACTGCCGGCGGCGATCGACGCGGCATAGACCAGGGCGCTGGTCGACAGGACGACGAAGCCACAGAAGGCACCTTGTCCCACCATGCCGATATCGCGCCAGCGCCACAGGACCAGCAACATAAGCGGCAGCGCGATACCGAGCGAGAACAAGGCGCAGCTCTGCCATTGCGGGAAGCGCTGGATCGGTCCGGTCCAGGCGAATTTCTGCTGGCGGTCGGCGTTCCACAGACCCCAGTAGCCGCCGGCCTTGCCCTCGAGGTCGTAGGACTTCCACGGCTGGTCGACGGCTTCGACCACGAAGAACGAGATGTTCTGCGTGCCCAGCCACGTCACGGCCTCACGGATGTTCCTGGCCTGCTCGGCGGGCGTCGCATATTTGACCAGGCCGCTGCCCGGGCTGCGGCGCGAGGCGCCGTTCGACGGCCAGCCGATCTCGGTGACGATGATGTTCTTGTTGGGATAGGCATCGCGCAGCATGCCGATGCGGCTCTTCAAATAGTCGAGCGGCGACTCGCTCGACTGTTCGTCCCAATAAGGCAGGATGTGAACGGCTAGGTAATCGACCTCGCGGGCGAGTTCGGGATAGTGCAGCCAGACATGCCACGGCTCGGCGGTGCTGACCGGTATCTTGACGTTGCGTTTGACGTTACGGATCTCGCGGATGAGCTGGGCCGGGCTGGTGGCGTTGGGATCGCGCAGGTCCTTCTGGCCGTCCCAGCGCAGGATATTCTCGTTGCCGACCAGCACGCGCTCGATGCCGGGGTTCTGGTTGGCCATGCGGATCAGCGCACGCGTTTCCTCGGCATTGACCTCGGACGCCTCGCGGCCGAACTGCAGCCTGGCTTCGTTGACGCTGTAGATCCACGCACCGGGCACCAGCTTCAGGCCGTTACGCAGGGCAATGTCGGGCATGACGTCGCCGCCGTCGGTGGTGCGGTAGGTCCTGACATATTTCACCTTGCCCGCCAGCAGGGCGAAGTCGCGCTCGATCTGCTCGCGGCGCGGCTTGATCTGCGGCGCGGCCTCGTCGGACGCCGAAGAGAAGGCCGTGCGCAGGAAGCTGAAAACGCCGCTGGTCTTGGCCTCGAGCGGGTCTTGGTCCTTGGCCCAGGGGGCGTAGGTGACGCCATGCAGCGGCAGGTCGATGTTCGGCGCATCGACGCGGCCGTCGAGCAGGCGCCAGCCGGCCAGCGTCGCTGCTACGGTGACAAGAAGAACCAACGTCAGACGAAACATGCAGATGACGATCGCTCCGGCGGACCGCCGGTGGTGCAAGCTCGCGTTTGGGATCGCGGTCGCATGCCTCCTGCGGACAAGTTTGTCGACGCAAGGACCGTGCCGGACCGACTCAAATCCGCGAGCCGATAACCACGCAGTGCGGTAGACCTCTTGGAGGTTGCCTTGCGCCTGTTTCCTCGGCTCCGACCCGTCGGAGCCGATACGGCGACCGGGGCGATCTATACCGGGCGGCCCCTAAACCGACAAGGGAGGGCGCGCGATGATGGCCAAATTGCCCAAATCTCCGCTGGCCTCGCCGCCTCGGCTTCGTCAAAAACGCCACGACCCATGTTCGTCTCCGAACCGTCGGCGGCTCCCGCCGGCATTCCCCCGGAACTCGCCGCCAGCCATCGGCCCGCCGACCGTTACGGTTTCATCGAGGCGGCCGGCGCCCGCCTGCGGGTCGCCCGCTGGAACGCGACCGGAACGGCGCGTGGCACGGTGGTCGTGCTGGGCGGCCGCGGGGAGTTCATCGAGAAATACGCCAGCGAGGTCGTGGGCGAGCTCCTGGAGCGCGGCTTCGCCGTCGAAGCCATGGACTGGCGCGGCCAGGGCCTGTCGGACCGGCTGCTCGCCGACCGCGGCAAGGGCCATATCGACGACTTCGCCACCTATGTGGCCGACCTGAAACTCTATTTCGATTCAGTCGTGGCCCCGGCGGCGTCAGGCCCGACGATTTGTATCAGCCATTCGATGGGCGCCCATTGCCTGATCCGGTATCTGGGCGAAAACGGCAACGGGCCGCTCTCCGCCGCAATGCTGACGGCCCCCATGAGCGGGCTGAAGCGCGAGGCCCTGCTCAAGGCCGCGCTCTTCCTCATGCCCAACCCGCCGCCGGTCGAGTCCCGGTACCTTTATGGCGGCGGCCCCTTCACCCT
>JBKJNE010000143.1:0-2745 GCA_046596015.1 Alphaproteobacteria bacterium | reverse complement strand
GGCTACGCGGGAGGTTAATGGAGGTGCCCAGCTGAAGGTGCTCGGCGACACCACCGATGTGTTGCTCGACGTGGTGCAGGACAAGCGCTCGGTCCGGCTGGAACTGTCGATCATCGGCCTCATCGTCTTCGAGATCGTTTTGATGCTGTACGAAATGTGGCAACGATGAAGACCTGCCACCCTTTTCCGTGTCTCACTCAAAGGGTGCAGTCCAGTGGCTTACCGCGACCGGCCGTTTTGTATCCGCCTAACCCTTGCCGTCCTTCGTCTCATGCGCCCGGCGGATCACGTAGGCGCGGATCGCCTCGGCGTCGTCGCCGTTGATCAGCTGGCCGAAGCCGGCCATGCCGTTTTCCTTCAGGCCGCCGTCGATGACGATGCCGTGCCAGGCGTCCTTGTCCCGCAGGTTGGGCGAGTAGCGCAGGTCCTTGACCACGCCGGACGTGATCGCCTTGTCGCCGTGGCAGAACTGGCAGAAGCGGTGGAACAGCACCCGGCCGTGGCCGACGGTGTCATCCGAGGTGGTCTGCGGCGGCGGGTCGGGCAGCGCGGCGGGCGTCAGATCCCGCGGCGGCAGCCGGGCGGTGCCGCCCAGCTTCCAGGTCAGCACCCGGGCCTTGTGGAACTGGTTGTCCCGCGGCGCGAAATAGCCGGCGGTCAGGCCGAACGCGCCGCCCCATCCGGCCATCACGCTCACATATTGCTCGCCGTTCACCTCGTAGCTGATCGGCGCGGCGATGACGCCGGTCTGGGTCGGCGTCGACCACACTTCCGCGCCCGTGTCGGCCCTGTAGGCCTTCAGCTGGCCATAGGCGGTGCCTTGGAACACCAGATTGCCGGCGGTGGCGAGCAGGCCGGCATACCACGGCACATCGTAGCGGACGCTCCAGACCTCCTTCTGCGCCGCCGGGTCCCAGGCGGCGAGGCGGCCCTTCATCATCGGCCTGACCGCCTTGCGCTGGGCCTCGTCGTCGGGCAGCGAGGCGATCAGCATGTCGGTACCGGTGTTGTATCGGCCGGGATATTCGATGAATGGATCGGCGGTCTTGTAGAGCGACGCCAGCTCCATGGCCGGGATGTAGACCAGCCCGGTCTTCGGGCTGTAGGCCATGGGCTGCCAGTTGTGGGCGCCCAGCGGCGACGGCGATACCAGCGCCGGCTTCAGTCTGTAGCGCGCCGCCTCGTTTTCGATCGGCCGGCCGGTCTTCGGGTCGATCCCCTTCGCCCAGGTCACCGGCACGAAGTTCCGCGCCGAAATGAACGCGCCGGTCGCCCGGTCGAGCACGTAGAAGAAGCCGTTCTTCGGCGCCTGCATGATCACCTTGCGCACCTGGCCGTCGATGGTCAGGTCGGCCAGGATCATGTGCTGGGTGGCGGTGTAGTCCCAGGTCTCGCCCGGCGTGGTCTGGTAGTGCCACACATAGTCGCCGGTGTCCGGATTGAGCGCGACGATCGACGCGAGGAACAGATTGTCGCCGCCCGCCGGACTGCGCAGTTGCTGGTTCCACGGCGAGCCGTTGCCGACGCCGACATAGAGCAGGTCGAGTTCGGGATCGTAGGCCATGGAGTCATAGACGGTGCCGCCGCCGCCCATGGTCCACCATTCGCCGGTCCAGGTCTGGGCGGCTTCCTTCAGTACGTCGGACTCGAACACGTCCGCCGGGTGCCCGGGCACGGTGTAGAAGCGCCACGCCAGCGCGCCGGTGTCGGCGTCATAGGCGCTGACATAGCCGCGCACGCCCATGTCGGCGCCGCCATTGCCGATGATCACCTTGCCCTTCACCACGCGCGGCGCGCCGGTGATGGTATAGGGCCTGGTCTTGTCGATGGTACTGACGTCCCACACCGGCTTGCCGGTCCCGGCGTCGAGCGCCACCAGCCGGCCGTCGATGGTGCCGACGAACACCTTGCCCTTCCACACCGCCGCGCCGCGGTTGACCACGTCGCAGCAGGCATGGACGCCCCATTCCTTCGGCACCTGGGGATCGTAGGACCACAGCAGCTTGCCGGTGGCGGCGTCAAGCGCATAGACCAGGCTCCACGCGCCGGTGGTGTACATCACGCCGTCGACGACGATGGCGGTCGCCTCGATGCCGCGGGTGGTGTCGAGATCGTGGTACCAGGCAAGTCCAAGCTTCGGGATGTTCGCTGCATTGACCGTGTCGAGCGGGCTGTAGCGTTGCTCGGAGTAGGTCCGGCCCGTGCTCATCCAGTTGCCGGGTTCCAGGTCGGCATTGACCAGGCGCGTCTCGTCGACCGCGGCGGGGCCCGAGGGTTTCTCCTCCTGCTTGCCGCAGGCGACCAGCGCCGCCGTGATCAGCAGCGCAGGCAGTACGTGCATCAACGCCCTCACGGCATGACCCCGTTCCCTGTCTTCCCAACCAGGACGCTACCGCACGGCGGCACCGCTGACACTTGGTTTCTTGGCGGGAGCGCCCGCCGTCGATGGCATCTGGCACCCAGGGTTGTATTTCCCTCCCGGCACCCCATTATCAGACTCATGGGGAAGAATTGTGCGTTCATGACGAGCAATTTAACCACCGCGCGGCGGAGCAGCGCCGCATGAGGGCCGAGAGCGATATCAGCCCGCCCGAACTGGACCCCAACCGTTACTGGCCGTTGCTGCGCTACCTGGACAAGGCGGGCGCCGCGATCGCGCCGCTTCCGGAAGGCCTCGACGACCGCGAGCTGCTGGTTTCGCTCTACCGCGCCATGGTGCTGACCCGGACCTTCGACCAGAAGGCG
>JBKJNE010000133.1:0-5259 GCA_046596015.1 Alphaproteobacteria bacterium | reverse complement strand
CAGCCGGTCTATGTCTGCGACGTGGCCGAAGCCATCGCCCGCGCCGCGACGCAGGACGGCCTCGCAGGCCAGACCTTCGAGCTGGGCGGCCCCAAGGTCTACAGCTTCAGGGGAATCCTCGAGCTGGTACTGGCGCAGACCCAGCGCGAGAAGATGATGCTGCCGCTACCGTTCTTCGCGGCCAAGCTGCTGGCGGCGATGGCGCAGGCAGTTTTCGCGGTGTCGCCGTTCGACGCGCCGCTGACCATGGACCAGGTCGAGCTGCTGAAACACGACAATGTGGTGACCGAGGGCGCCCGCACCCTGCGCGACCTGGGCATCGAGCCGACGCCCGCCGAAGCCATCGTCGGCGGCTACCTGGAGCGCTACCGCAAGCAGGGCCAGTTCGCCAAGCCGGCCGAGGCCGCCTGAACCGGTGCGAGCGCTTTGTGACCGGCGCGTCAATTGTGCTAGGGTCTGCATGGTTTCGGGAAGGTCTCACATGCGTTCTGCCCGGCTCGGCGCGAACCATCATGTTTCGCGCGCTATCTTCGTATCCGTCGACCGGCATGTGACAGGATTTTCCGGATCGTGACTCCCCGTCTCTTCCACCTCTGGCTGTCGCCGTTCTCGCGCAAGGTCCGCATCGCCATGGCCGAGCTGGGCGTGGACGTGAAGCTGGTGATCGAGCCGGTGTGGGAGCGCCGCCCCGAGTTCCTGGCGCTCAACCCCGCCGGCACCGTGCCGGTGCTGGTCGAGGGCGACGGCACCGCCATCGCCGACAGCGCGGTGATCTGCGAGTACCTGAACGAGACCGTCGCCGGCAAGACGCTGTTCGGCAAGGACGCGCTGACCCGCGCCGAGGTACGCCGCCTGGTGTGCTGGTTCGACCAGAAGTTCCACCGCGAGGTCACCGACAATCTGGTGACCGAGAAGGTGATGAAGCGGTTCATGAAGATGGGCACGCCCGACAGCAGCGCGATCCGCGCCGGGCTGCACAACATCGGCTATCACCTGGACTACATCGCCTACCTCACCGAGCGCCGCCGCTGGCTGGGCGGCGACGAGTTCTCGCTGGCCGATATCGCCGCCGCGGCCCATCTGTCATGCGTGGACTATCTGGACAACGTGCCGTGGGACAGCCATCCCGAAGCCAAGGACTGGTATGTGCGGGTCAAGTCGCGGCCCAGCTTCCGCCCCGTGCTGATGGACCGGATCCCCGGCCTGTCGCCGCCCGCCCACTATGACAACCTCGATTTCTGACCCGCCGGCGAATCTCGGCCTCAAGCGGGACATCATCGACCGCCTGCTCGCGGAAGGCTTCGACGTGGCCGCCGTCACAACGGCCGACAGCATCCCGATGCTGCCGGAGCGCCTCGCCCGGTTCATCGGCGAGGGCCGCCACGGCGTCATGGGGTGGATGGCGGAAAAAGCCGACCGCCGCGGCGACCCGTGCACCCTGTGGCCCGAGGTCCGCAGCATCATCGTCGCCGGCATGAATTACGGCCCCGACGACGATCCCATGGCGCAGCTCGCCCTCAAGGACCGCGGCGTGATCTCGGTCTATGCCCGCAACCGCGATTATCACGACGTCATCAAGAAGGCGCTGAAGCGCGTCGGCCGCTGGCTCGGCGAGACCCACGGCGCCACCCTGAAAGTGTTCGTCGATACCGCGCCGGTGCCGGAAAAGCCGCTGGCCGAGGCCGCCGGCCTGGGCTGGCAGGGCAAGCACACCAACCTGGTGTCGCGCGGCTTCGGCTCGTGGCTGTTCCTGGGCGCCATCTACACAGACCTCGACCTGCCCGCCGACCGGCCCGAGCCCGACCATTGCGGCCAGTGCCGCAACTGCCTCGACGCCTGCCCCACGAACGCGTTCCCGGCGCCCTACCAGCTCGACGCGCGGCGCTGCATCTCCTACCTGACCATCGAATTTGCCGGCCACATTCCGGCGGAATTCCGCAAACCGATGGCCAACCGCATCTATGGCTGCGACGACTGCCTGGCCGTCTGCCCCTGGAACAAGTTCGCCAGCACGGCGCGCGAAGCGGCTTTCCATGCCCGCGGCGAACTGACCGCGCCGCTGTTGACCGAGCTGGCCATGCTGAACGACACGGCCTTCCGGGCATTGTTCTCAGGCTCGCCGATCAAGCGCATCGGCCGTGACCGGTTCGTGCGCAACGTGCTGATCGCGCTGGGCAACAGCGGCGACCCGCTCGCGATCCCGGTGGTCGAATTCCTGCTGGACGACCTGTCGCCGCTGGTGCGGGCGATGGCCGTCTGGGCGCTCAGGGAGCTGGCGCCGGCGCGGGCCGAGGCGCTGCGGCGGGCGCGGCTGGCTTCGGAACCTGAGCCTGACGTGCGCCGGGAGTGGATGGCCTGGCCGCCTCCTTCTCCTCCTCGGCCTGGTGAGCACGGACCTTGTTGACGCTGTCCGCCGCCGCCTTGGCCGAGGGTGTTTCAGGCGCCAGCTTCATGACCTGTATCCAGTCGACGATCGCCGCCTCGCTGTTGCCGATGGCATGGTTGAGGTTGGCGCGCTCCAGCAGCGCGTCGACGTTCTCGGCATCGAGCATCAGCGCCCTGTCGATATCCGCGCGGGCCGACTCGAAGTGGCCCAGCGCCCGGTGCGCCGCCGCCCGGTAGGAATAGCCCTCGGAACGCGGGCCGCCGCGCTGGAGCGCGACGTCCAGATCCTTCAGCGCGCCTTCCAGATTGCCCATCTCGACCTGCGCGCGCGCCCGGTCGATCAGGATTTCGGCCGCCTGGTCGTCGCTGATTCCCTGCATGCCCAGCGCATCGGACAGATCGGTGTAGGCCTTCTCGTTCTGCTCGGCCATCAGCCAGGCGTTGCCCGCCTGCGACATCAGGTCGATGGCGAGGCCCGGCGGCAGCGTCTCCTGCTGGGGCTGCATCTCGCGCTTGCCGTCCTTGTCGAGCTTCACCTCGGGTTCGCCTGGCCGCACCGGCGCCTTCGCCTGCTGCCGGGCGCGCCTCGACAGCTCCTCCAGCATGACGGCCGCCTTCTCGTACTGGCCCTGCGCGAACAGCGACAGCGCCATGCAGTGTTCGGCCGGGATGCCGCCGCTGTAGTCGCGCCACTGGGCGGCCAGCTCGTAGGCGCGCTTGGGCGCCATGTCGACCAGCTTCATGCATTCGGAATAGTTGCCGGCGGCGGCGGGGAACGACAGGAGGCCGGCGGCGGCACTCAACAGGGCAAGGGTCTTTCTCAAGCGGGGGCCTTGTGAGGTTCGGGGAATGGCTTCTAAGCTGGGGAACATATAGGAGATCGGATCTCATGAAGCGACTCTTCGTCTTCGGGCTGGGCTACACCGCGCGGATCGCCGGCCGGCAGCTTCGCGCCGACGGCTGGAAGGTCGCCGGCACCTGCCGCACGCAAGCGACGAAGGCGGCGCTTGAGGCGCAGGGCTTCGAGGCCTTCCTGTTCGCCGGCGACCGGCCCATCGACAACCCGGCGAAGGCGCTCGAGGGCACCACCCATATTCTTGCGTCGATCCCGCCCGAGGAGTCCGGCGATCCGGTGCTGCGCCACCACGCCGCCGACATCGCCTCGCTGGGGCGCCTCGCCTGGGCCGGCTACCTGTCGACCACCGGCGTCTACGGCGACAAGGACGGCGGCTGGGTGGACGAGACCACGCCGCGCTCGCCGTCCACTGCCCGCGGCCGCAAGCGGGCCGAGGCGGAGATGGGCTGGATGAGCCTGTACGAGATCGGCCGGGTGCCGGTGCATCTGTTCCGACTGCCCGGCATCTACGGCCCCGACCGCAGCGCCATCGACGCGGTGAACGCCGGCCGCACGCGGCGGGTGTTCAAGGAAGGCCAGGTGTTCTCGCGCATCCATGTGGACGACCTCGCCGCCGCGCTGATCGCCTCCATGGTCCAGCCCCGCCCCGGCGCCATCTACAATCTGTGCGACGACGAGCCGGCGCCGCCGCAGGACGTCACCGCCTATGCCTGCGAACTGCTGGGCGTGCCCGTGGAACCGCTGACGCCCATCGAACAGGCCGACCTGACGCCCATGGCCCGCAGCTTCTACGAGGAGAGCAAGCGGGTGCGGAACGACAAGATGAAGCGGGAACTGGGGGTGACGCTGGCCTATCCGAATTATCGGGAAGGGCTGCGGGCGATTTTGAAGCAAACAACATAGTCCCGTGAACAAAAAAATATAGTCCGTCATTGCGAGCGCAGCGAAGCAACCCAGAATCTCTCCACATCATCCATCTATAATTTAGCAAACCCAGAACTTGGCACTCGCATGAAGAAACCAGCCGTTTACATCATGGCGAGCAACCGTAACGGCACGCTGTATACTGGCGTCACATCGAATCTAATTCAGCGCGTTTGGCAACATCGAGAAGGCATCGTTCCGGGTTTCACTGAGAAATACGGGTGTAAAATTCTAGTATGGTACGAAGCTCATAACGAAATGATCTATGCGATCGAGCGCGAGAAACAAATAAAAGGCGGATCGCGCAAAAAGAAGTTGAAGCTCATCGAAACCCTCAACCCTAACTGGCGCGATCTGTACGAAGAATTGGCCTGATGGATGGAGTCTGGGTTGCTTCGCTGCGCTCGCAATGACGAAAAAATTGCCCGTTTATCCCCTTGACGCATGTATGGAGACCTGCCATTAATATGGCATGACAAAGAGAAGCCCATCCGCCAGCCCTGAGTTCTCGGTCCGCGAGTTCTTCCAGCGTTTCCCAGACGATGACGCCTGCCTTGAGCATATCATGCAGGTTCGGTTCGGCGGGACGCGGTTGGATTGCCCTAAGTGCGGCGTCGTCGGCGCGACCTTCCATAAGCTGGAAAAGCGCCGCACCTACGTCTGCGCGCACTGCGGTTACCACGTTAATCCAACAGCCAACACCATCCTTCATGATACGCGTACACCGCTCGCGTCATGGTTCTATGCCATGTATCTATTCTGCACCACGCGGCATGGTGTGAGCGGGAAGGAACTGCAGCGTCAGCTTGGGGTCACCTACAAAACTGGATACCGGATCGGCCAGCAAATCCGCGATCTGACTGTTAAGATTGAGGGTTTTGACGGCCTGATGACGGGCCATGTCGAACTGGATGAGGCTTACGTCGGCGGTCGCCGGTCTGGCGGCAAGCGTGGCCGTGGTGCTCCTGGCAAGACTATCGTCATGGGGCTTGCGGAGCGTGGCGGTCGGATAAAGGCCGTGGTGATCCCGAACGTCAAGAAGGACACGCTGCGCGACGTGGTCCTGAGCAACGTGGAGCCCGGTTCGGTCGTCT
>JBKJNE010000120.1:0-2672 GCA_046596015.1 Alphaproteobacteria bacterium | reverse complement strand
TGGCGCTGGGCCTGATGGGCCTGGGCCTGCTCGGCGCCGTGATCATCCAGGTGCGCTACGGCCTCAGGCCGCTGCGCAGCCTGCGGCGCGAGCTGGAGCGGGTGCGATCGGGCACCGTCGACCAGCTCGAGGGCGAGTATCCCGCCGAGATCGCGCCCGTGGTTGGCGAGCTCAACCAGCTCATCGCGCACAACGCCGAGGTGCTGGCGCGCGCCCGCACCCATGTGGGCAACCTGGCTCACGCCCTGAAGACGCCGCTGTCGGTGCTGGTGAACGAGAGCGACGCCGATTCGAGCCCGCTCGGCGTCTCGATCCGCCGCCAGCTCGAGGTCATGCGCCGCCTCGTCGACCACTACCTGGTGCGCGCCCGCACGGCGGCGGCCGGGCAGGTGATCGGCACCAGGACGCCGGTCGCGCCCGCCGTGCACAGCCTCAAGACCACGCTGGAGAAGATCTACGCCGGCCGCGACCTGTCCATCGTCGTCGATGGCGGCGAGAAGCTCAGCTTCCGCGGCGAGCGCCAGGACTTCGACGAGATGCTGGGAAATTTGATGGACAATGCCTGCAAATGGGCCAGGACGGTGGTCCACGTCACCAGCGAACGGCGGGACAACCAGCTCGTCTTCCTGGTGGAGGACGACGGCCCCGGCATCGGCGACGAGCAGCGCGAGGCGGTGTTCAGCCGAGGCCAGCGGCTCGACGAGGCGACGCCGGGGAGCGGCCTTGGCCTCAGCATCGTCCGTGACATCTCCGGCCTCTATGGCGGCGGCATCGCCCTCGACCGCTCCGAGCTAGGCGGGCTGAAGGCCATCCTGACCCTGCCGGCCGCCGGCGATTCCGGCGCGACCTGATCCGGAACATCATCCGGCCTGGATCGTTCAGGCATCGTTCAGCTACGCGGCCCCACTGTTCCGTCGACGTGGCCGGCGGATGTCCTGACGGTTCAAAACGAGGTTCAATGTGAAGAAGGTACTTGCGGTCATGCTGTGCGCGGGTCTGCTCGCGGCGTGCGAAAGCGACGGCTACGGCAACGACAACGAGGTCGTCGGCACCATCATCGGCGCCGGCCTTGGCGTGGCGCTCGGCTCGGCGGTGCATGGCGACGGCGGCGCGGCCATGGTGATGGGCGGCCTTCTCGGCGGCGCCATCGGCAACAGCATCGGCAGCCGCATGGACGAGAAGGATCGCCGGCGGCACGAGCAGGCCTATTACCAGGCGATGAACAACAACCGCGACTACGATACCGCCGGTTGGTATGACGAGGAAACCGGCGCGCGCGGCGCGGTTACGCCCCGGCGCTCCTACACCGACCGGCGCGGCTACCAGTGCCGCGAATATCAACAGGAGATCTGGATCGGCGGCCGCCGCGAGGAAGGCTACGGCACCGCGTGCCGCATGCCCGACGGCAGCTGGAAGATCATGAACAACTCTTAGGAATATCCGCCGGACCTTCGTGTCCTCGTCAGACTGATTTCCGGCGGATGAAAGTGAGGCGCGGCTGATATCCCCCCAGCCGCGCCTCATTCATTTTTTTGTTACCTTGGTGTGGTTGATGGCAGTATCATAGTAACTGGTGCTGTAAGGCCCATTTGAATTGGACTCCAATCTTTGGCCCATTAGTCAACAATGCGATTGCAAAGGAAATTGCGACTTTGGTGGGCTACGGCTCCCTTGTGGGTTCATGTGGGAACTGAACTTGCTGCAACACTTTACAGACCTTTAATCCTTCTAGGCTTGGGTTACGCTCTTCCTCTAGGACTATCGGCGTGGACATTTTTGCCTGCGGGAAGCTCTTGGACGGCTCTCCCTAAGCCATGGGACAGCCTGATCGTTTGGGCCATTGGATTTTTTGGGCTGAGCTACGCAGCGTTGTTAAATGCTGAACTCGCTCGAAGGGAGAGGACTTTTCAACAGCATAACATCGAATTGGAGAGACTAAATCAGGCTTTTCAAATCGGATATATTGCGATTTATCATCTGGCGCACGTTGGACATGGTCCAACTAAGGAACTAAATAAGAACATAAGCGATATCCTATCAGGTAGAGAATTAATAGAACTTTCGACAGATACTGTTATTGGGAATCTTCAGTTTTTTATTAATGACAGTGACATTGAGAAGTTAGCGGGTACATCGGCGACAAGTCACTCGCTCGCAAGCGTGTCAGCTGACGCCGCTTACTCACTACGCAGATGCCTTGCGCTTGCCCATGAGGACCTTACCGAGGAGCAACAGAGAAGTGAGATAACGCTCTGCCTTATGTATTTAGTTATATATGTCCGAGTATTGCAGTCGTCGATGAATTATTTTTGGTTAAAAATGGGAAATAATCCGCCATTCCCGAGTGTGATGACCGAACTCAGGCAAAGTCTAAGTTCGAGTGAAAGGGCCTAAAGCCTTCAATAATCCGCTTCCGGCGCCTGGCGCTTGAACTTGATCGTCACCAGCCAG
This sequence comes from Alphaproteobacteria bacterium, assembly GCA_046596015.1. Lineage (GTDB taxonomy): Bacteria > Pseudomonadota > Alphaproteobacteria > SMXS01 > SMXS01 > RI-34. The sequence continues at coordinate 221 of JBKJNE010000120.1, read as the reverse complement.
CTGTCCTTGCCGAACTCTCCCGACACGTCCGCGGCCGCGCTGCTGGTCATGTCGGCACCCTTGGGCAGGGCTTCGGCGGCGATGTCGATGGCGGTCTGCGCATCGCCCGCGCTGACGATGGATTCGAAGGTGCCGCGCAGCCGGGACATCAGCCGTGCCTTTTCCCAATGAACACCGAGACCGCCAGCAGCAGCCAGCCCAGCATCAGCGCCATGCCGCCG
>JBKJNE010000063.1:0-5553 GCA_046596015.1 Alphaproteobacteria bacterium | reverse complement strand
TCGGAGGCCGACGCCGAGGCGCTGCGGCGTGCCCGCATCAAGTATCTGGAAGCCAATACGCCGGCACCGCCGGCCGCACCTTCCGCCGAGACGTCACCGGCTACCGAGGCTGCGGCGGTAGCCGAGGCTCTACCGACAACGCCCGCACCGGTCGCGCCAGCGGCGTCCACGGCTGCCGAAGCGGCACCGGCGGAAGTCGCATCCCCATCGGCACCCCCGACTCCGGCACCCCCGACTCCGGCGGAACCCGCGCCCGAAGCCGTCGCACCGGCTCCGGCAGCCGCCGTCCCTGCCCCGGCAGCCGAACCAGCGGCAATGCCGGAGACCGCGCCTGAGCCGGCGGCCCCGCCTGTCTCGAGCACCGCCGCCGAGCCCGCGCCTGATCAGCCGGCGCCCGCCGCGGAGGCCGAGGCGCCGGCGCCACCGCCCACGCAGAGCGATGAGCTGCGCCGGGCCCGCGCCAGGTGGCTGCAGGACCACGCGCCGGCCCCGCCGCCGCCCGTGGAACCGGCTGCGGCCGCGACTACGCCGGCGGCGGATTCGACCGCGCCGGCTGAAGCCGTGCCCACCCTGCCGGCCGCTCAAGCGCCTGAAGCACCTGCGCCGACCGAGACGCCGCCTGTTCCCGTGCCGGCAACTCCCGTGCTCCCCGAAGCGCCTGCGCCCGCCGAGGCGGCACCGGCGCCAGAGGTTCAGCCCGCTGCTCCCGCCGAGGCACCGGCCCAGGCCGAGGCGATGCCCGCCACCGCGCCCGAGACGACGGCGCCGGCCGAAGCCGCCCCGGCAGGCACGCTGTCGCCGCAGGAAGAGGAATTGCGCCGGGCACGCGCCCGCTATCTCCAGGACCGGCCGGCACCCGCCGCCGAACCGGCGGCGCCCGAGCCGGCCGCGACGCCGGAACCGGCGCCTGCGGCTGATGAGCCCGCGGCCCCGCCGCCAGCACCAACGCCGCCTGACCCCATGCCGGCCGTGCCCGCCCCTGCCACCGCGCCGCAGCCAGTGGAACCGGAACCGGCGCCGTTGCCCACCCCGGAACCGCCTGCCGCTTCCGTTCCGGCGCAAACCGAGCCCGCACCAGTCGCGCCGCTTCCGCCAGCCGCGCCTGCGCCCGTGCCGTCGCCTGTACCGCCCCCTGAGCCCGAGCCTGCACCGGCGCCGAGTTCGGCGCAGACGAGGATGCAGGAGTTGTTGCGCGCCGTTCCCGAGGACGCCGCCCAAGAGGCGGCCAAGCCTGCCGTGGCAGCGCCTGCCGCGCCGCCCGAACCGGTCCAGCCCGCGCCGGAACCGGTTCAGGCGGTACCAGTTCAACCGGAACCTGTGGTGACCGCGCCCGAACGGGCTCAGTTCGAACCGGCTCAGGCCGAACCGGCTCAGGCCGAACCGCCTCAGGCCGAACCGGCTCAGGCCGAGCCGGTCACGCCGCCGGAGCCTGCCGCCGCGCCGCGATTGAACGTGCCAAAAATCCAGCCTGAGTCATTGCGGCGCGCGCCGCCGCTGTCGCTGCCGGGGGAAGCAGCACCACCGCCGGAAGCCGTCCCGATGCCGGCCGAACCAGCGCCCGAGGCGCTGGAGACGGCGCCGGCCGGCGCCCCGGATCACGCCGTCGTGGCGCCCGTGGACGAGGAGCCGAACATGCCGGACGGCGATGCGGTCAGCAGCCCGGACGGACTGCCGGCGGACCAGATGGGCCGGTAAGGCAGGGATATCCCTCTGTTCAGGCCTCTTCGTTCTGCGCCACCTTGCCGGGACGCCGGGCGACGAACTTTTCCTTGCTGACCGACGCGCGGATCACCGGGATCTCGGCGTCGGGTAGCGGCGCCATCCATGTCTTGCGCTTCAGCGCCGCCGCGATGAACGGTGCCAGCCGTTCGGCCTTGGCCGCCTCGCGCGCCTGCGCCTTGGCCTTGAACTCGGGCAGGATGCCCTCGGCGAAGCGGTGCAGCGACTCGACGATCTGGTCATGCGGATTGCGGCCCGCCTGCTGCAGCAGGATGACCTGGTCGATACCCGCCCTCTCGAACTCGTGCATGTGGCGGCGCACGTCGTCCTCGGTGCCTATGCCCGCCGCATATTGCGGATCGAGCGCGGCGGTGCGGACGATCTCCTCGGTCTTGTTACCACGGATGTCGTGGAAGTCGCGCCACAGCGTCGTGCGGCCGGGCACGGTGTCCTTGGTGACCAGCGAGGCCAGCGCGTAGCCGAAGAACTCGAAGCCGTCCTGGCCGCGCCGGATCGCCTCGGACCGGTCCGGGTGGATGGAAAAACTCGACACCATGGCGATGTTGGCGTTGACCGCGTGGCCCACCGGCACGCAGGCGTCGCTCATGATCGTGCCGTAATAGATGTCGGACCAGTGCTTGGCCTCTTCCGGGTTGACGAAGGCGAAGGCCAGCGCACCAACGCCGAGACTGGCGGCGATGCGGATGGTGTCGCGGTTCGAGCAGGCCATCCACAGCGGCGGGTGCGGCTTCTGCATGGGCTTGGGGATGACGTTGCGCGCCGGCATGGAGAAGTACGGGCCGTCATAGCCCGGATAGGGCGTCATGGTCATCATGTTGGCGATCTGCTCGACCGCGTCGATGGCCATGGCCCGCTTTTCCCTGGCGGGGATGTTGAAGCCATGCAGTTCCATGCGGGTCGCGCCCTCGCCGAAGCCGAGCTGGGCGCGGCCGTTCGACACCAGGTCGAGCATGGAGACGGTCTCGGCGGTGCGCGCCGGATGGTTGTATTGCGGGATCACCTGCCGGATGCCGTGGCCCAGCTTGATCGTCTTGGTCCGCGCGGCCGCCGCGGCAAGCAGCGTCTCGGGCGACGAGCAATGGGAGTATTCGTCGAGGAAATGGTGCTCGACCGCCCAGGCGTAGTCGATGCCGAGCTGGTCGGCGAGCGTGATCTGGTCGAGCGCCTCGTGCACCAGCCGGTGCTCGTCGTCCTCGCTCCAGGGCTTCGGCAGCTGCAACTCGTAGAAAACGCCAAACCGCATGATGAAATCTCCTGTCTCCCCAGGCGAAAGCCTACACGGCACGATCCCGGGCACAAAGCACCGACTGGGCGCGTTGAGCAGGCGGAGGTCCCATGTCATCCCGCGCCATATCCGCTGAAGCAAAGCCCATGACCGCCCCTCGCCCGGGCTGGCGCCGCCGTCTGTGGCATGCCGGCCTGCTGGTGACGCTGGCGCTGATGTGGGGCTCGTCGTTCCTGATGGTGAAGATCGCGCTGCGGGACTTCTCGCCGGTCGAGGCGCTGACCGGGCGCATGGCCATCGCCGCCCTGTTCTTCACCGTGGCGCTGTTCATCCGCCACAAGAAGCCCGAGCGCAGCCGCAAGGCCTGGGCGCTGATGGCGGCCATGGCGATCATCGGTAACGTCATCCCCTACCTGCTGATCAACTGGGGCCAGACGCGCGTCGAGACCGGCACCGCCGCCATCCTGATGGGCATCGTGCCGCTGGTGACCGCGGTGCTGGCGCAGGCCTTCACCCGGGGCGAGCGGTTCCATCTGTGGAAGGCCATCGGCATCGCCGTGGGTTTCGCCGGCGTGGTGGTGCTGTTCGGCGGCCCGCAGTTTTCCGGCGGCCAGGGCGTGATGTGGGGCGCCGCCGCGATCCTGCTCGCGGCGCTGGGGCTGGGCGGCGGCACTATCCTGGCCGACAAGGCGAGCGACTATCATTCGATCCCCATCGGCTTCGGCGTGATGTGGATCGCCACGCTGGTGTCCGTGCCGATCTGGCTGGCGACCAGCGGCGGCGCCTTGCCCGAGCATATGTCGTGGCAATCGGTAGCGGCGGTGGCAGGGCTGGCAATCTTCTCGACGGCGCTGCCGACCCTGCTGCTGATCTATCTGGTACGCAGCGCCGGGCCGTCCTTCGCCGGTTTCACCAACTATCTGGTCCCGGTGATCGGCGTGGCGCTGGGCATCACCTTCCTCGATGAGCCGTTGACCTGGTACGCCATCGTCGCCCTGGGCCTTATCATCGGCGGCATCGTGGTGGGGCAGATCGGCGGAAGGCGCGGCAAGAAGGCGTGATATGATGGCGGCCAGTCGCACCAGGGCGGAAAGATGACGTTGCAAGCCATCGTCCGGGACAAGGAAAGCCACTTCTGGGTGGGCGGCGCGCGCGCCTTCGGCGGCGCCATCCTGTTCTCGCTGCCCATGTTCATGACCATGGAGATGTGGTGGTTCGGCTTCCACATGGACCGGCTGCGGCTGGCGGTGTTCCTGGTGACCGGCATTCCGCTGCTGGTGGGCCTGTCCCATTACATCGGCTTCGAGAAGACCTTCGGCTGGGTCGACGATGTGGTCGATGCCTTCGTCGCCTATGCGGTCGGCTTCGTGGCCGGCGGCGGCGTCATGCTGCTGTTCTCGGTGATCGAGCCCGGCATGTCGGCCAACGAGATCATCGGCAAGGTGTCGGTGCAGGCGCTCCCCGGCGCGATCGGCGCGCTGCTGGCCCAGAACCTGCTGGGCCAGGGCGACGAGCAGATGGACGAGCGGGTGCGCGGCTATCCCAGCAAGCTGTTCATCATGCTTGTCGGCAGCCTGTTCCTTGCCCTCAACATCGCGCCGACCGAGGAGATGATCGTGATCAGCTATCAGATGACCACGGCCCATGCGCTGATCCTCGCGCTGCTGACCCTGGCGCTGATGCATGCATTCACCTATGCCGTGCGGTTCAGCGGGCAGGAGAAGCGGCACCCCGAGGGCGCGTCGTTCTGGAGCGTGTTCGTTCGCCACACCGCGACCGGATACACCATCGCGCTGCTGGTCAGCCTCTATGCGCTATGGGTGTTCGGGCGGACCGACGGCACCGGCGTGGAGTCGACGGCGATGGCCATGCTGGTGCTGGGTTTCCCCGCGGCGATGGGCGCCGCGGCCGCCCGGCTGATCCTGTAAGGCGGACGATGGCGGAGCAAAAGCTGACACCACGGCAGGAAGCGGCACGCATCCCGTGGTCGGAATGGGCCGTGGCGATCCTTGGCAGCGTGCTCGTGCTGGGCGTCATTGTCTACATGGCCTTCCTGGCGCTGACCGAGCACGGCACGCCACCCGACATCTCGCTGGCGATCGAGCGCGTCCGCCCCGCCAGCGGCGGCTATCTCGCCAAGATCGTCGCGGTCAACAGCGGCGGGACGACCGCCGCCGACGTCACGGTGGAGGCGGTGATGAAGCACGGCGGTCGGGCTATCGAGGCGCGACAGTTGATGTTCGACTTCCTGCCGATGCATTCCGAGCGCACCGCAGGTATCGTGTTCGAGCGTGACCCCGGGAAATTCCAGATCGAGCTCCGGGTTCTGTCGCACCGGGAGCCATAGATGAACCAGATCACGCTCGTGCCCATCGGCACGGTGCGCAACGAGCGGGCCGAGCCGATCGACGACGGCTGGGACGCCATCGAGAGCCGCATCGTGCTCGACGGCCGCTTCGGTGCCGACACGCTCGCCGGCCTCGCCGCCTTCTCCCATGTCGAGGTGCTGTTCGCCTTCCACCTGGTGACGGACGACAAGATCAGCACCGGCGCCCGCCATCCGCGCGGCCGCGAGGACTGGCCGAAAG
>JBKJNE010000433.1:0-2869 GCA_046596015.1 Alphaproteobacteria bacterium | reverse complement strand
CTCATGGAAGGCGTCGAGGACATCCCCGGCACCGCGCTCTATGAGGGCATGCCCTGGGGCGCGTGGGAGACTTTTCCTCAATACCTGGACTATCTGGACGGGCGAACCTACGCGCTCGACATCGCCGCGCAGATCGCCCATGGGGCCATTCGCAACTATGTGATGGGCGCGCGCGGCCGGGCCAACGAAGACGCCACCGCCGAAGACGTCGCGGCGATGGGCCGGATCGTGAAGGAGGCGCTGGACGCCGGCGCCGTTGGCGTGTCGAGTTCGCGGACCATCGGGCATATGTCGATCAATGGCGGCGCCGTGCCCGGCACGTTCGCGGCCGACGAAGAGCTCATGGCCTTCGCCGACGCCATCAGACAGGCGGGCAGAGGCGTGTTCGAGATCATCCCGGCCGGCACGGTCGGCCAGCTCGCCCACCTGGGCGGCGAGCGTCATTCCAGCATGGAGGAAGTCGACCGGATGGCGGCGCTGTCCAAGGCTTGCGGACGCCCGGTCACCTTCACCCTGGTTCAGGTGGCCGACAATCCGGAATTGTGGCGCGATGTGCTGGCCAGGGTGACGCAACACAACGCGGATGGCGCCCGGCTTCGCCCGCAGGTGTGCGCGCGGCCCATCGGGATGATCAGCGGCCTCAACGGCTATCACATGTTCATGCGCCGGGAGACGTTCCTGAAGCTGGCCGACCTGCCTCTGGCCCAGCTGGTCGCCGAACTCCGCAAGCCCGAGGTGAAGGCCGCGATTCTCGCGGACCGGGACATTCCCCACCCGCAAGCGGGCTCGATGAAGAACATCTACGGGCTTTTCCGGCATGCCATGTCGCACATGTTCCCCATGGGCAACCCGGTGAACTACGAGCCGGAACCCGGGACGTCGTTCGCCGCCATGGCCGCCGCCCAGGGGCGCGACACGGCGGACGTGATGTACGACTTCCTTCTGCAACAGGACGGCAAAGCCTTCGCCATTCTGCTCGGGGGCAATTACCTGTACGGCAATTTCGACGTGATCCGCGAAATGCTGGTCCATGATCACACGGTCACCGGTCTGAGCGATGCCGGCGCCCATGTCAGCCTGATCGTCGATGGCACCATGCCCACCTATCAGCTTACCCATTGGGTGCGGGACCGCAGCCGCGGCGAGAAACTGCCGCTCGAGTTCATCATCGCCAAGCAAACCGCCATCAATGCCGACATGTATGGGCTGGCGGACAGGGGGCGCCTGCTGCCGGGCTTGCGGGCCGATATCAACATTATCGAACTCAATCGCCTGAACGTCGCCCTGCCCGTCGCGCATCACGACCTGCCGGCCGGCGGCCGGCGCATCATGCAGCCGGTGGAAGGCTATGTCGGCACATTCGTCAACGGCGTCCGCACACGGCTAAACGACAAGGACACGGGCGAACGACCCGGGAGGGTCGTCCGAAACGCCGTTTAGACGACAAGCCGCCCGGGTTTCCGTATGCGCGGGTAAATTACCCCACCCGGCGCGTGTGCCCCGCCCAATAGGGCTCCCGCAGCTCCTTCTTCAGCAGCTTGCCGGACGGGTTGCGCGGCAGACTGTCGACGAAATCGACCGACTTGGGGGTCTTGAAGCCGGCGATCTGGGTGCGGGCGAAGGCGATCAGCTCGTCCTCGGTAACGTGCGCGCCCTTCTCTTTGACCACCACCGCCTTCACCTCCTCGCCCCAGCGCTCGCTGGGCACGCCGATCACCGCGATGTCGGCCACGGCGGGATGCTTCGACAAGGCGCTTTCGATCTCGGCTGGATAGATGTTCTCGCCGCCCGAGACGATCATGTCCTTCACCCGGTCGTAGACGTAGATGTAGCCCTCGTCGTCCATGTAGCCGGCGTCGCCCGAATGGTACCAGCCGCCCCTGACCGCCTCGGCGGTTGCCTCGGGCATGTTCCAGTACCCCTTCATGATGCCGGGCGCGCGGATCATGATCTCGCCCACCTGACCGGGCGGCTGTGCGTTGCCGGCGGCGTCGCCGATGATGATCTCGATGCCGTGGAACGGAATGCCGCAACTCCTCAGCTTGGCGGAGCCGGGCACATGCGCCTCGGGCGGCAGGAAGGTCACCGAGCCGCTGGTCTCGGTCATGCCGTAGAGCTGCACGAACGGACATTTGAAGGTGGCGAGCGCCCGGACCAGCACATCCTCGGGGATGGGCGACGCGCCGTAGAGCACCACGCGGACATGGGAGAAATCGGCGGTCTTCGACGCTTCGTGCTGCAGCATGAACTGCAGCACGGCGGGCACCACGAACACCTTGGTGACCCGGTATTTCTGGATGGTCTCGATGATCAGCCCCGGATCGGCCTGGCCCAGGATGACCTGGGTCGCGCCGTTGTAGAAGCCCTGGAAGCCCCAGCCCGTGCCGCCGACGTGGAACACCGGCATCGGGATCATGATCACATCGTCGTCGTGCCACTTGCTCCACTCGCCGGCGATCTCGTCGCCGTAGCGCTGGATGATGAAGCCCCGGTTGGGAAGCTGCACGCCCTTGGGCCTTCCGGTGGTGCCGGAGGTGTAGAGCTGGACGCAGATGTCCTCGATGTCGATGGGCAGCATGGGATCGGCCGCGGACTGGCCGTCGCGCCAGGGGATGTATTCCTCCCAGCCGTGGCCCCTGCCCGACATGGCGACATAGAGCTTCACCGTGGCCAGGCGGTCCCCGATCTCGCCGATCAGGCCGAAGAACTCCTCCTCGACGAACAGCACCTCGATGCGCGCGTCGTTGACGATGTACTCGACCTCGGGCGGCGCCAGGCGCCAGTTGATGCCGACCATCACCGTGTTCGACTTGGCCGCGCCGAACAGCAGCTGAAAATACAGGTCCGAGTTCTTGCCCAGATAGGCGAC
>JBKJNE010000411.1:0-2522 GCA_046596015.1 Alphaproteobacteria bacterium | reverse complement strand
CGTTCTGGCAAAGCCTTGGCCTTTGGCCTGGCCTCGTTGCCGCGCTTTGTCTCAGCGCCATGGCGCCCGGCATCATCTCGGCCGCTACGACGGCCACTTTCCTTCGGCTCGATTCGTCGCTGGCGCTCTGGTTGACGCTCTTCACCAATTTCCTCGTGCCCTTCACCCTGCCGCCGCTGGCGCTCTGGCTGCTCGACCTCGATCTCAAAATCAGTCTAGTCGATCTCAGCCTACGCCTTACGCTGATAGTGGTCCCGACCGGCTTGCCGCGGACCACAACCTGCAAGTCAAGGCTTCGCTTCAGCCGCGCTACAGTGCAGCGGTCAACATCGTGGGCCTCACGTTTGAGCTGCCGCCAGACCTTGCGCACGCCATAGACACGGAAGTTCTCCTCGAACACCCGCCGGACCTCCGGTATCACTCGCAAAAGGGGCGTTCCATTGACGAAGATCGATGCGCGGTCTGGTTGGGAGCACAGTTTCTTGTTCGACATCGAGGAGAGGTTTGCGCTCGAAAAGCCACTGCCGACGCGGCTTCTAATACGGCCAACAATATTCGGCCGCCGGACAAGCTTCTTGTCCCACGGTCCGTAGGAGAGCAGTCCAGAAGAGAGGGCGATATCGCGGATCGACTTGACCGGATAGAGATCGAGAACGAGGTCGACGGTCAGGGCATTGTAGATATTGACCCAATAGGAGAACTGCTCGGCCGAGCGGCATTCTGTGATCGGAGTGTCGACCAAGTCGCCGATGTAGCGCTTGAGCGTCTGGCGATCCGCGGGCGAGACGTCCCCATAGCGGAAGAGGTTGACCTCACCTCGCACGAGGTAGGCGGCGAGCAGTCACCCCCAGGGCACATGGTCTATCGAACGGGTCGCCCCCTTATCGTGAGCCGCCCAGCGGGGCCACAGCCTCTTCGCCGGCGCAAGCCAGCGCTCCAGCTCGCCGCTCGGCCGCACGGTGCCGCAAAGGAGAGCCGGGGTTCACAGGAGAAGGAAGAAGCATCTCCGGCGCCCGCCTCTAGAAGCGGGTCGTCAGGGACGTCAGCCAAGCCGGCGACCGGTCGACCGCAAAGGCCTCGACCTTTTTGTCCAGGCCGGACAGGATCAGCACGCCGATCACAATCAGTATTGCCCCGAGGACGATCTTCGCACCGTGTCCGGTAGCCATCAACCTCCCCCGAATCCGCAGCATGGTTTCGCGCGACAGGATTCCGAGCAGCAACAGCGGCAAGGCGGCCCCGACGCCGAAGACGGCCATGGTAGCGGCTACTTCGCCGAGGTTCTGCCCCTTGGCGGCCAGGACCGACGCCGCACCCAAGGTGGGGCCGACGCAGGGCGCCCAGACTATGCCAAGCAGTAATCCGACGGAAAATTGCCCGGCAAGGCCCGGACGGGCCGCACCGCCAAAGCGACTGTCCGCCCAATTCCCAATCGGGCCCGCCGCCACGGCGAGACCGGCCTGGAAACGAGGGACCGAAAGCACCACCCCAATGCCAATCATCAGGATTGCCGCAGCGTTCCGGAAGATGCCTGCATCCAGTCCGATGGCAAAGCCGATGGTTGCGACAAACAGGCCGACAGTCGTGAAGGAAATCGCGAGACCTGCCGCCAGTGCAGCGGGACCGAGCTTGTGCTCGGTCAACGCGGCTCCCAGAACCAGCGGGATCAGAGGCAGCACGCATGGCGACAGCGTCGAGAGCAGGCCCGCGAGAAACGCCAGGCCGAGCGTCGAGATCACGGTTGTTGCTTAGATAGACTTGTCGATGAGGGACTCGATCGACGCAGCATTCGTGTCGCCCGTCGAGCGGCCCATCTCTTTCGATCCCTTGAAGGTGATGAGCGTGCTCTGCATGTTCGCACCGAACTTGCGCAGGAGATCCTTCTGACTGTCGAAGTCGATCTCGAAGGCAACGAGTTCCTTGAACTTGGGCTTGGTGGCGAGTTCGGAGAGAATCGGCTTCTGCGCCTTGCAGGTCGGACACCAGGGCGCGCTGATCTCGACCAGAATCGGCTTTCCGGCCGCCTGGGCGGCTTCAAATGCCTTGGCATCGAAGGGGCGCACCTGAAAGGCCTGTGCCGGTAGAATCGCCATCGTGCCGATGCCGGCGACCGCGGAATGGATAAGTAAGCGCCTGGAAATCATCGTTCGTCCTCGCAATGTTCCGACCGCGTCGCGTTGCGGTCCCTGTAAGGGCATTCGCTTCGCGGAGTCGAATCGTTACAGAAAATCTTTGAACGTCCAGCCGCTGAGCGAAGCGACCCGCCGCGCGCGTGTCCGGACGGTACCTGTCACCAACGCAACAGCCGGCGGCCAGCGAGCGCACCCACGGCAACCACGGGGATGGTGGCCAGCACATACCAGGTCGCCACGAACAGGGGCGAATCGTCGAAGCAGTGAAAGGCATAGAGCGTCGCGCCGGTGGCTGTGGCCAGGAGACCGGCCGCCGCCCCTGCGAGGGCGGGCGACGCAGGCGCCCCGGAGCGCAGCATCAAGAGCACCGCCGCGAGAGGAGCCATCGCC